>NZ_JAAHIE010000210.1:8310-11677 GCF_010671945.1 Moorena sp. SIO4E2 | reverse complement strand
TTGTAGCCATTTTGATCTGGCAGTTGTGAAATTTTGAGGCGTTTAAATTTGGGATACTAAACCTAGTCTCTACACCATTGGGAAATATATTAAATCCTGCTTGCGCAGGTAGAGAGTATCTAGCTAGTGGCTTGACTAAGCCATCAAGATAACGGTTATATCGTTCCTGGATATCACTGTTAGTAAGGTATTGCTTTAAATTTTGGATTAAGTTATCAATCGACTGATCTAATGGCTCAGCATCGAACCGCAGTGGCAAACTTTCACGCCAGGCTTCATTCTGCCGTAACTCACTCACTAACCAATCTAAAAAATCCACACCAGTCTGGCAATGAATCCCTAGGGTTAAATGTAGTGACGGTTGATCTAGAGCAACAGCATAATGCCAATGTCCACGGGGTATATACAACACATCACCAGGGGTAAGGGTACACTTCAAGTAAGGATCCCCTTCCGGAGGTGTTTCAGAGGCTGATTTTTGCTCAGTCAAGGGGTATTTTAAAGTATCGCTAAATACGTACCATTCCTTGTTTCCCTCTATTTGCAAGATAAAGACTTCGTGAGTATCGTAGTGACAGGAAAATCCCTGTTTACTGGGCCATGAACAATAGGAATTGACTTGAGCACTATAGCCTAAATCTTGTCTAACTTCTGAGGTGAAGTTAGTAATTTCTGGTACTAGTTTATGTACCTTGTCGATGATTAGAGTTGCCCCTGATTGACACCACTTGATCAGATTAGCGTTTTCCTTTCCCTCCAAAACTTTGCCATCTAAGGCTAAGCGCAGCTCCGGATACTTAAATTGATGGAAATTCAGCAGATGGGTGAGTTTTTGCCAGGAAAATAGATCAGCAAACTTCTTTTCGTCCTCAGTTGGGATAAATACTGCTTTACTCGTCCAATGGTATTCCAGGAATTTCTGCTCACTATAAGGATTGAGGATTTTTGCGAGCACTGACATAACTATTTGAGAATCTTTAGCAACAAAAAAAATATACTAAGCAACTAGCTTGCACCAGAAATATAATTGAGAAGATTTCTCTAATTTCTGATACAAGCTCGGATTACGCCAAAATTATTAGCAACTAATTATTGCAAACAATTCTAGGCTCATAAGCAATAGCTACCTGAAAAGGTCAGATAGTCTCAGGATTCCTCGCTTCTAAGATCACCACCGTCAGCGTCAGTATTTAGGGAAGATTCAGTAGTCTTACGGGGAGTATTGGGAACGATTTCCTTGATTTCGACTTGAATTTTGCTAACTGTGCGCTTTTCAGCAGTCAATCCTTTGATTTGCTCTAACATACTGTGTCTCCATCTAGTGTAGATTCACCCTTTTGCTGCTTAACCTTTCGGCTATTGCTGGAAAGGCTCAGTGATCGGGTCTATTTTATAGACTGTAACTCAAAGGCAACGCGGCAGTCAATAGTTGAGAAATTATTTTGATAAATTTTACTAAAGCTATCCTAAGCCTATAAGCTAAGAGTTAGCCTTAGAGAAGATAAAGCTTGTATAGTAAGGCTTGCTATGGTTTGCTTAGCAATAATTATTATTAATGAACTCTCTAGAGTTAAGTGGACTATAGAGAATCAGCAGTCGTCAGCTGTCAGCCGTCAGCTGTCAGCCGTGAGCATTAGGCTCACGCTATGGGAACAGCCTAATGCTTTACATAAACCTGGAACCAAAAAATTTAAGAGTTGGAGATTTTATCAAATTGAAAGTCTGGGTAAAAGCCCATCTAAGCATTCAGCAGTAAACCATTGGCCTTTGGCCAAGCGTGCCCATAAGCTAGCACCTCAAGTAGCGTGCGGATAGCGCTAATCGCTGATAGCTGATAGCTGAGAGCTGATACGCGACACGCTGAGAGCTGATACGCGACACGCTGATAGCTTACCAGCACTCTGCTCTTAAGGAAGTGCTAAGCTGTCACAGCAAGGTGGATAGACTCAGAAGTAGTACAGGAATCAAGAAGAAAACGCTTGCAATATAGACAAAGGCTAAATACTTCCGCTCAGTGGCAACAGCGGCTAAGGTTTCTGCACCCAGGATTGGCATTTGTCTCAACACAGGAATGCTGTAGATGATCACAACTGCGAGGCTGTTGTAAAGTAGATGCACTGTAGCTATTTCTAGAGCAGGGATTGGGTTTTCGGTTATTCCGGTAGCGGCAAGTAAGGCAGTGATACAGGTTCCGATATTTGCTCCTAGGGTGAAGGGATAAATTTCTTGTAAGCTCAATAAACCTGTACCAGCTAGGGGAACGATCAGGCTGGTGGTAGTCGAGGAAGATTGCACGATTACAGTGACTAGTGTCCCAGAAGCAATCCCAGCAATGGGACCGTTACCGATAGCAGTGTGCAACATCTGATTCGCTCGTCCTACCATTAGGGTTTTGAGTAGTTTGCCAATGAAAAAGATGGATAGGAAAATAACACTGATACCTAGGACAATCAGGGCAATACCATTAAATGGTTCTGGGAAAATGTTACTGATAGTTTTAATCCTATCAGTGACTGGAGCAGTGGCAAATTTAATCAGATTAACGTTGTTTAAGCTGAGCGAGTTTTCCCCCACAACCAGGCTTGTTAAAAACAGACTAATCTTTTCCAGGAAGTGAGTGGTAATTTCCAAAGGTAGGAAGATAACGACACTAATCAGATTGAATAAGTCGTGGATGGTTGCAGCAGCAAAAGCCTGTTTAAATTCGTCCTTATTTTGAATATGTCCTAAACTAACCAGTGTATTAGTGATGGTGGTGCCAATGTTAGCGCCCATAACCATAGGAACAGCCGTTGCCACTGGCAAACCACCAGCTACTAGACCTACAATAATCGAGGTTACTGTACTTGAAGATTGGATTAAAGCAGTTGCTAGGGTACCGACAATTAAAGCAGCAAAGGGATTAGTAGCAAACTCGAACAATTCCTTAGCTTGCTCCCCAGTAGCTGACCTAAAGCCTGTACCAATTATCCCTACTGCCAAAATTAGTAGGTAAACCAAAACCAGAATACCTACCCATTTGTAGAAGCTAATAACAAGCTTGTCTGAGTTCTGAACCCTTTCCATTACTTTATTATTACTGTATTAGTTTATTCAGCAACTACCAAGTCAAACTGTAAGCTATCAGCTATCAGCTTTCAGCTATCAGCTATCAGCTATCAGCTATCAGCTTTCAGCTATCAGCTATCAGCTATCAGCTATCAGTTATCAGCTATCAGTTATCAGCTTTCAGCTTATGCGCTACGCGCACGCTACTTGAGGTGCTTATGCGCTACGCGCACCCTAAGCGAACAGCCAAAGGCTGACGGCTGACGGCTGACGGCTGAAGGCTGAAGGCTGAAGGCTGAAGGCTGACCGCTGACCGCTG
>NZ_JAAHIE010000210.1:0-7673 GCF_010671945.1 Moorena sp. SIO4E2 | reverse complement strand
CCCCTAAATTCATCAGGTTGCGGAATTCCTTGCGGCTTTGGAGCATGGTGCTACTCTGAAGGATTTTCTTCATACCATTGACACTGACAGCAAAAATCACCGCGTCAGCCTCAAAGCATTCATCACCACACATCACCCCTTTGGCCTTGCCTGTGTGGTCTAAAATAATGTCATTAACCCGTTTATTGGTAAGTACCTTTCCCCCGGCTTTTTCAATCTGTTCCACCCAGGGTTTAAATATCATTTGTGCTACCGTTCCTCGGCACCAGACCACATCAAAGTCCGGTTGGTGAGCCAAAATGAAGTAATACAGCATTCCTAGGGCGGCTGCGGCTGAACATTGCTCTCCTGGAGCAAATAAACCCACTAACAGCATGGGCTCAAAGGAATCCTTGTACAGTCGTGCGGAGACCCCAAACTGTTTAAATAATTCACGGGCGGTTACCGAGTCATACCTGGTCCACGCCTGGTGGGAATTATCGAAGTCAATAACGGCATAGAGCAGGGGTAAGGCAGAGAGCCGATCAATCAGGGGTAACCGTTTGAAGTCCGTGTATAGGAAGGTTCCTAGAGGGGTGGGAAGTCGTGGTTCATTTTGAAATATAGGGGATTCGACTTCTAATCCAGCAGGAGAATACTGGGAAGAACGGGTGAAAGGAGTGAAAGGATTGAGTCGGAGTTCCTTTACGAGGTTGAAAATGTTGTGATAGGGATACCAGAAACCATGAATTCCCCCTTCTACAGAACGTCCACCGGTCGTTTTCCATCCTGCCACTAAACCACCGGGATAGGAACTTGCTTCTAGGAGAGTGACATCGTAACCTTGTTTGGCTAAGTGGTGAGTTGCGCCTAAGCCTGCCCATCCAGCACCGACTACAACTACTCGTTTTCTTTCTGAGAGTTCTGACATTGACCTAAACTTGAGTCTATTGACAACTCTTTTCTCAGGATGACATAACTATGAAGTTATGTTAAGGTCACTGCGTAATCGGTGATGCGATGCTCCTTTGGAGCCGCTACGCGATCGCATTCGGCAAATCCTCAATACAGCAGTGGCTATTACCCATTACCCATTACCCATTACCCATTACCCATTACCCATTACCCATTACTCTCCAAAAAAAAAAGCGGCTGCAACCATTGCTACAACCGCCACTGTACATCAACTGGGAGGAAATCCTAGAGGCATATGTCAAAAACTGTCCAAGATGTTTGACAAGCTCTAGTAAAGCTACGTTACTTACTTAATACAAGGTGTCTTCCACAGATTCCCGAAAATTTGATCAGAAATTTCTGGCAATTGGGAAACATCACTGCTTGCCTTAGGTGTTAGGAGTTAGGTGTTAGGTGTTAGGTGTTAGGTGTTAGGTGTTAGGTATTAGGTATCAGGTATTAGGTGTTAGGTCTTACAACTTAACTTAAAATCTTGTATTTTAACCGCCAAGTAATTATTTAGTGATATTTTATATTAACTGTTAGATATTAACTGTTAGATATTAACTGTTAGATAGTTAATCAAAGTTTCTAGTCCCTAGTAATTAACACATAATACCTAGACTGTCAACAGCTGAATACTGGGTTAGTCTTAACCAAAACTCCGAGTATCCTGGAGTAGTTGAGCTAGCTTAGCAGGAGCCTCACACCATAATCTTTGATTTGGTGTGAGAGGAATGCGCGGCTGTTAAAGGGGTATTGAACCCCTTTAACAGCCAATTACACTTTCAAAGAATCCTGAGATTTAATATATCTTCGTAATAATTTAATCATCTTTCATGGCAACCTTTCCAAAATCTATACACTAATTAGTGTATTATTAACTATAGTGACCAACACCAGGGGATGAAATACACTTACCAGTATAAAGCACTTCCAAGCACCGACCAAAAGCTAGAGATAAATCTTTGGCTAAGGATTTGCCAGTACTGGTATAATCGTCAGCTTGGTGAAAGGTTTGATTGGTGGGAACGTAACAGAACTTCGGTTAACTCTTGCCCCTTGGTCTGTCATCTTCCTGAACTGCGCGATCGCCCCAACTACTACAGCCAAAAGAAACTTTTACCAGGACTCAAAAAGGGTAAGGGAACAGTGGAATGGTCAGGATATGATTTAGATTTTTCACGGGTTCCAGCTAATACTCTGCAGCAGGTCTGTAAACGTGTAGATAAGGCGTTTGATCGGTTTATTTATGGGGACAATAACGGCAATAGGAGTGGTAAGCCTCGCTTCAAATCTCAACCTCGTTATCGCTCATTTATTGTTGAAGGAGCAGGTTTAACCCTGCATTCATGTTCGACTGGGGGAAAGTTCCTTTACCTGAAAATACCCAAGATCGGCTTGCTAAAAATTCGCTCTCACCGCCATCTACCGGATGGTGCAATCCTCAAACAAGTGCAATTCATCAAAAAAAGTGATGGATGGTTTGTAAACCTTAAACTTGATGATCCTACTGTTCCTGGTATTACACCTGATGTAATCGTGCCGAATTGGGAGAACTCCCTAGGAATGGATGCAGTACTTCACCAGGAGTACTATCTGGCGACATCTTTAGGGGGAAAGCTACCATCCGCCAAGTTTTTGAGGCGAAATCAATCTAAATTAGCCAAAATTTCCAAAAAGAAAAATGCTCGCACCTCAAGGCAGTAAAGCACGCCGAAAACTAGCGAAAAAAGAGGGGTTGCAACACCAAAAAATTGCTCGCGCCAGAAAAGATTTCCAATACAAGACTGCCCACAGCTTAGTAAGTACAGGCAAGAAAGTATTCTTTCATGAAAACCTCAACCTTAAAGGTTTAAGTAAGCGTAATGCACCATTACAATACAAAGAAGGGAAATACCTACCAAATGGTCAATCGGCCAAGTCCGGGCTCAACCTAAGTTGGGCGGATGCCGCTTTTGGAGAATTCTTTGTAATCCTTGGTCACATAGCTGCGAAAGCTGGAGCCGTTGTGGTTGCCAAGAATCCTGCTTATACCTCTCAATTGTTATCCTATCGAGATCAAGTGATTTTTACTGATTGCGGTATCCGGAAATATTGGGATGAAATAGAAAACCTCTGGGTTGATAGAGATATTAATGCTGCTATCAACATCAAGAGAGTGGGGCTGGACGTGTTCCCCACTATAAAACGCCTTAAAGGTAGCATCAAAATAGTTGATTCTATTACTGATGATACCTCCAAGGAAGTTCTACGCACTCTTCGGGGTGCCTGAGAAGCCTACACCATACCTTTAAGGTTGGTGTAGGAGCGTCACATTACAGACCTGAGGCTGACCCTGCATAACATATACATACCTGTGTGAACATAGTATTTTCGGAGAAAGGCAATATCAGCAAAGGCGGAGCGATCGCATTATGACTCAACTCTATGAGCAGCTCAACCAGCTAGTGACGGCAGCATGTAGTCATCCACCTGGAAGCGCTCACCGTCAAAAAAACTTAACAAAAATTATTCGTTTAGTCACTAAGAAACTTTGGCAAGAACATACTCCCTACTATCAAGACGCACTCCAACAAACCTGGATTTACTTTTGCCAGAATATTTGCGAAGGCAAAACCGGTAATCCCTACGACTCTAGCCGTGGCAGTGTGGTCACTTGGCTCAATTTCTACTTGAAGAAACGACTCCAAGACTTTCGCATCAAGAACATAGACGGACAAGGTAAGACAGTCTCTCCTATCAAGGCTCAAAATGGTGAAAACCTTGACCCGATCAATAGTGTGGCAGCTCCACCTGAGGTGCCTAGGTTACTCGAAGATGTTAGGGAATGGGTGGAAACGGCGGGTGTTGATAGTGATCTACGCACTACCCATGTTAAAGGTCATCCAGAGGTCACCTGCCAAGTCTTAATTTTACGACGCTTGCCTCCAGAAACTAGCTGGAAAACTCTCTCAGAAGAGTTTAATGTATCAATTTCTACATTAAGTAGCTTTTATCAGCGACAATGTTTGCCCCGTTTGCGTAAATTTGGAGAATCGGAAGGATATCTATAATAGGAGGTTCCTTAAAAAGACTTACCTTAACCTTAACCTGGTTCAGTCAAGGTGTTCACATCAGTACAGAAACACAATTCCTATGACCTACAACACCCATAACCTAGAACAATTTGCCCTTCCTCTGCCCATTACTGACAATGCACGCAGGAGTGCTGAGCAATTTGCTAGGCAGCAGCCTACCTCTGAAAAAGCTGAGCAAGTTCGACTCAACACCTTGGCTGTGTTGGTTGTCAATGATTACATGCAAATGCTGGGGATGCCTACAGATTTAAAAGCCTCAGACAGCTGGAATCCTATTATACGCCTGTTAGCTAATGTGGCCGACTTGGAAATATCCGATATCGGTCGTATCGAATGCCGACCGATCAAAGCCCAAGATTCCCTTTGCCATATTCCCCCCGAAGTTTGGTGTGATCGGATTGGCTATGTAGTTGTTCAGATTGATGAACAATCGTCCCAGGGAACAGTGTTGGGATTTACTCCAACTGCTGATACCGAAGAATTACCCATTAGCCAACTACGACCCGTTGACGATTTAATCGATCAGTTCCATCAACCCATCTCAGAGCTAGCCCAGAGAACTAGGGTAAACTTGAGTCAGTGGTTAGACAATGTGGTTGAAACCGGTTGGCAAACTCTCGAAAGCTTGGAAAACTTGTTAAACCCACCCGAACCAATTTTCGCTTTCCGCTCTTCTGGTCTAGAGTCAACTGAGGCGTTACCCCTAGAGGAAAATCTTGATGTGGGGATTAGGCGGGCTAAGTTAATCGACTTAGGGCTATTGCTAGCGGGTTCCCCCGTGGCTTTGGTGGTGGAACTTTTACCAGAATCTGAACTCAAGCAAAATATTTGCCTCAAGGTATATCCCACCGGTAGTAAAACCTATTTGCCTCCCAACCTCACACTCACTGTGCTGGATGGATCGGGAACAGTGTTTCTTGAAGCCCAAGCCAGACAAATCGATAATTACATTCAATTGCAGTTCAGTGGTTTACCAGGAGAGCAATTTAGTGTCGAAGTTGCCCTTGGCGATGCCAGGATTATTGAGGATTTTGCAATCTGATCCCGTAGCGTGGCCTACGGCCAATCTAGGAATTCCTGAATTTAGCCATCGACACACCACCGAAAGCGTTATAATTCAAAGTCCTTCGGGGATATATCGGTTATCTGGTGTCTTGTTTGATATCAGTTTTGATATCAGTCAGTGGTCAATCCTAAGGCACCGATACACCTTCTATAAACCTCTATAAACCTCTATAAATAAGTAAAATGAGGGTAGAAATCACATCTGCAACACCAGTGATCCATGACCAATGACAAATAACACGCGCAGCATTGGTAAATTAGTTGTCTTAAAGATAGGAGATGGTTGCTTTGACCAAGGGTTTCCAGTCACTTTACAGATTTTGGAAGAGGGCAAAAGCCCTTTGTTGGAAATCACTGGCAGGTTACCTCCTGCTCCGGAAATTATGCAATCGTGCCAAAGTTGGACAACGAGTTATCACAGTTTGGGGTTACGTTCCCGTCTAGAAGCATCTGTGGTACAAGTGACCAATGTATCTAAACTGGAACGGTGCTACAATGCAGCCCAAGTCTTAGGCGATCGCTTAAATGCTTGGCTATCCTCAGAGCCATTTCGACCGATTAAGGAGAAATTACTCGAACAACTATTACCCTCCGATGAAATTCGTCTCATTATTCAAACCGAGAACAGTTGTTTACGGCGACTGCCCTGGCATCTGTGGGATTTTTGGGAACGCTATTCCAAGGCGGAAATTGCTTTAAGTGCCTTAAAGTTTGAACCAGTCACTCTAAATCCCAAGCCCCACCAGAAGGTGAAAATTTTAGCAATTATTGGCAATAGTATTGGTATTGATACCGAAGCGGATCAGAAGTTGCTAGAGAAATTACCTGATGCTCAGCTCACGTTCCTTATAGAACCCAAGCGCCAGCAAGTCAATGAAGCCCTTTGGGAGCAATCTTGGGATATCCTGTTTTTTGCTGGTCATAGTTCTAGTAAAAACGATGGGGAAACGGGTCACATTTATATTAATAAAACCGATAGTTTAACCATTAATCAGTTAAAATTTGGCTTAAACAGAGCAATTGTAAAAGGCTTAAAAATAGCGATTTTTAATTCTTGTGATGGCTTGGGTTTAGCCTCGAATCTGGCTAATTTACGGATTCCCCAAATTATTGTGATGCGAGAACCGGTACCCGACCGGGTTTCACAGGAATTTTTGAAATATTTTTTAACCGCTTTTGCTGGAGGGCAGTCTTTTTATTTAGCAGTGCGAGAAGCTAGGGAACGATTACAAGGGATAGAAGATGAGTTTCCTTGTGCAACTTGGTTACCGATAATTTGTCAGAATCCTGCCGCCAAGCCACCGACTTGGAAAGAGTTGAGGAAAAGTGTTCCTTTACCAACTCAACCTCCAACTCCACCTCCACCTCCACCTCCACCTCCACCTCCACCTCCAAACTTCGTCAAGGTATTAGTGAGCAGTTTGGTAATTACATGCTTCTTGATAGTTATACAGCAGCTCGGTTTACTGCAAGGTTTGGAGTTGAAAGCCTTCGACCACCTGATCAATAGAAGACCAGCGGAGTTTCCCGATTCCCGTCTGATAGTGGTAGAGGTGACTGAAGAAGATATTGAAGCTCAGCAGTCGGATTTAAGACCAGCTACCTCCTTATCAGACCGATCACTCCAACAACTGTTAGAAATACTTAATTCCTCTCAAGCCAAAGTCATTGGCCTAGATATTCATCGTGATTTTCCTGTAGCCCCAGATTATCAGGATTTGGGAAGGCTCCTAGAGCAAAGCGAGAATTTGGTTACGGTCTGCAAAGCCAGTAACGAAGAGGATAAAGGAATTTCACCGCCCCCAGAAGTTCCGAAACAAAACTTGGGCTTTAGTGATGTTGTAGTTGACCCAGACGGGGTGATCCGTCGCCATCTGTTGGCGTTTAACCCTGATCCAAAATCAGTGTGTAGTGCTTCTTATGCTCTGAGTACCCAGTTGGCCATGCGGTATCTAGTGGCAGAGGGAATCTTTCCCAAATACACAGAAGCTCAAAAACAAGATAAACAATACTTACAGCTAGGTGATGTAGTCTTTAAACCCTTAACCCATCATACTGGCAGTTATCATAAGCTTCATGCCTGGGGACACCAAATCATGCTGAATTACCGTTTTCACCAATCTCCAGAGGATTTTGTGCCCCAAGTCACTCTCTCTCAAGTTCTAAAGGGTAAGATCAATCCTGATGCTTTCAAGGGAAAAATTGTTCTGATTGGGGTTACTGCTCCCAGCCGTAAGGATTATTTTTTTACACCCTATAGTAAAGGTAATGACATAGAGGATCAAACACCAGGGGTAATTATTCATGGCCACATGGTAAGTCAGATTCTCAGTGCTGTTTTAGATGAGCGACCCCTGATACGGCATTGGCCTGCATGGCGTGAAGTAGTGTGGATTTGGGGTTGGGGCCTAACGGTTGGTCTGGTTTGTTGGCGCTGTAAATCCTCCCTACGTTTGGGTGTGTTGCTGTTGGCTCTATCGATTCTCTACGGGTCCTGCTTAGGTCTTTTGAAACAAGGGTATTGGGTACCATTAGTCCCCTCAGCATTGGCTGTGGTGGTTATTGGTAGTTTTATTGTTCTCTATGATCAACCTT
>NZ_JAAHIE010000021.1:0-41177 GCF_010671945.1 Moorena sp. SIO4E2 | reverse complement strand
ACAGCCAGTCAAGTAATTTGGCATTTTTCAACCCCGGATGCCAGAGTCAAACTTAAACATCTTTATCCAGTGTTTGAAGAGGAAGAGATGGCAGATTCTAATGCACCAAATTAGCTGTGTCAGTCCAGTAGGGTGCGTTAATAACGCACCCTACTAGTTATAGGTTTTGGAGTCCAGTTTTGTGTAAGTTGTGGGAGTTATTTTGCCGGGAATTTCGCAACAACTGTGGCTTGTTGATGTTAGTTTGCTTGTATAGCAATCCGTGTAGGAATTGTGAGAATTTTGATCCGAAGTTCCCTGTTCCCTTTTCTATATTCATACTTAGGCATTTTTGTCAAGGCTAAGGTCATAATTAGATCTACAGAAGGCCACTTGCCATCAGAAGAAGTATCTATGATGCGGGGATATATTTGGCATTTTGGCAGTTATTTTACTTCGGCTGGGAATATTATATAAGTTTACCGTTTAATTTAGGGTTTTTAGTGTTTAACTAAGGCAGAGAGGTCGGTGGGAATCGAACTGAAAGTGGTTAGCATGGAAATTTCGTCAGGGGGAGTAACATCATCATTGTTAACGCCCACTTTATTAAAACCGTCCTTGACTTATATCAGGTCATGGTCGGAACTTCGACCCAGCTAAAATTTGCCATCACCTTCTGTGAAGCATCTGGCTCATACTTGATCCGAGCTACAGGAAATGATCCGACCCTTAAATCTAATCCAACTCATAATCCTCAAGGGATTGAGCAAAGTTCACCCTGTGCGATTGAGCTTTGCTCACGCTGTGGGAGCGCATCTGGACATAGCTTCCTGATTGTACTCAAAGAAGCATACCCAATCAACTTATTGAATCCTATCCAGCAGTGCCCAGAAGTCTGCCCTATCCATTCTTCCACCCCCCCAATCCGGTAAAGGAAATTGTAGCTGAAACCGAACAAGGGCGTAGCATCAAAGGGGTTATGGATGGGTTTTGACCACAAGGAGTAAAAGGTGCTGAGCAGGTCAAGACACCCAAGGATTTCCTGAGCCAGATCGGCAACAAGCTCTAGTACCAAGTCCAATTAATTACTGTCAAATTAATTACTGCCAAAATAGTCCCTGTATTGTTGAGAATCGATATAGCGGTTTTTAGCCTCATGAGGTACACATATTTTTTTACCTTTTCCCTCTTCTGACTTTACTGCTCCCTACTCCCTGCTCCCTGCTCCCTGCTCCCTAAAACCCAAAAAATTGTACCTTACTAGCTTAAAAAGCGCTATAATATGGGTAATAAGGGAATGGGTGACGGATGATTCTCAACTAGATTAGAAACGATAACGACCCCTTACATTACCCGTAATTAGTACACCTGACCATAAATTTGTGACCAGTTCTTTTGAAGATGAGGGTGTAAAGGGGTGAGGGGGTGATTTGTAGCGATCAGTTATTTCCTTGCCCGTTGCAGCAGAGAAGGGAAATATTAGTATAGATAAATATATGACTATTTTACCCAGCTTTTCTAGCCTATAGCAACTGCCAGAAAAATTATGTAAACTAAAATACAACTGCCAGATAATTTATGTAAAATAAAATACAAAATTATGGGGAGCTAACCCAAATCATGAAAATTAACAAAAACTCATCCCCTTTTTTATATCTATAAAAAAAATCAATCATTTCTGGCTTATACTTAATCATTTCTGATTTATGTTTAAAAAACCTCTGTGTTGTATATAAAATAAAGTTAAGAAAGATGACCTCCTAAGAGGAAAATTGTCTAAACTAGTAGTATCAGCCCCGATAGAGTAGATAGCTCAATGAAGGGGAGCAATCAATGGCTAGGCTAGAGTTAAGACAATGGCATATTCGTGAACGTTATCATTAGGTAACGTTGAGAGTAGGTGAAGTTGTCTGCCTAAGAGGCTAAGCCTTGAGGTAATGCTAGTTCAGAAACTGCCACAACTTCAGGTGCTTCATCGGACTTTTCACAATCCCATTGAGGCAGAAAACCATTACTACTCCCCTTGGAAGTCAACCTCAGGAGAAGGATCATATGGTCACCACTGCTCCAGAAAAAGCCCCAACATCTGCCAAAGACAAAGCCTTCGTCCTCTGGTTTGAGCAAGTTGGGATTGCCGATATCCCCCTAGTGGGGGGAAAAAATGCCTCTTTGGGGGAAATGATCCGACAACTTACACCAGTAGGAGTTAGAGTACCCAGTGGCTTCGCTACCACAGCCTATGCCTATCGATATTTTATTGAGAAAGCTGGGTTAGAAGCTAAGCTACGCCAGGCATTCTTGGATCTGGATGTGGAAGATGTCAATAACTTGCGGCAACGGGGGATACAAGCGAGAAGCTTAATTCTCAATACCCCATTCCCAGAAGAACTAGCCAATGCGATCGCGCAAGGCTACCAACAACTATGCCAACGCTATGGGAATGATCCCCAGGAATTCTGTGAGCAGTTTGAGCCAGAGGATCGGGACACTTGCCTACAGTCAAATTACAATACAGATGTAGCAGTTCGTTCCAGTGCCACCGCTGAGGACTTACCTGATGCTAGCTTTGCTGGTCAACAGGAAACCTATCTCAACGTCCACGGAGTAAAAGGGGTTTTAGAAGCCTGTCACAAATGCTTTGCTTCCCTTTTTACCAACCGCGCCATCTCCTATCGAACTGTTAAAGGTTTTGACCATTTTGATGTCGCTATCTCTGTCGGTGTGCAGAAAATGGTGCGCTCAGACCTAGCGTCATCTGGTGTGATGTTCTCCATTGACACCGAAACCGGATTTAAAAATGCGGCTTTAGTAACGGCGGCTTACGGTTTGGGTGAAAACGTTGTCCAAGGAGCAGTCAATCCTGATGAATACCTGGTGTTCAAGCCGACTCTCCAAGAGGGGTATCGCCCTATCCTAGACAAACGTCTAGGCAGCAAAGAAGTCAAAATGGTCTATGATGACGGCGGTAAACTGACGAAAAATATCTCAGTTCCGCCATCAGAACGGGGAAAATACGCGATCAATGATGAGGAAATTCTCACCCTAACCAAGTGGGCTAGCATCATTGAAGACCACTATTCCCAGGTGCGGGGTAGCTACACCCCCATGGACATTGAGTGGGCTAAAGACGGGAAAACCGGTGAACTCTTTATTGTTCAAGCCCGTCCGGAAACTGTACAATCCCAGAAATCTGCCAATGTTATTTGTCATTATCAACTCAAAGGCGATGTAGAGACATTGCAAGCAACGCCTGTGCTAGCCACCGGTCGCGCTGTCGGTGAAATGATTGGTCAAGGCAAAGCAAGGGTAATTCTGGATGTTAACAAGATTGACCGTTTCCAAGCCAAAGAGGTCTTGGTCACGGACAAGACAGATCCGGATTGGGAACCTATCATGAAGAGAGCGAGTGCTATCGTAACTAACCAAGGAGGTCGCACTTGTCACGCTGCCATCATTGCCCGTGAGATGGGTATCCCCGCGATTGTGGGTTGTGGCAATGCCACTAACCAATTGAAGACAGGCCAACCAGTGACAGTTTCCTGTGCAGAAGGAGATGAAGGCAAGGTTTATCAAGGGTTGCTGCCCTTTGAGGTGCAAGAAACCCCCCTTGACAACCTACCGCGCACCCGCACCAAAATCATGATGAATGTGGGGAACCCAGAGAAAGCCTTTAGTCTGTCTTTTCTTCCCTGCGATGGGGTGGGGTTAGCCCGGTTTGAGTTCATCATTGCCAATCACATTAAGGCACACCCGATGGCGTTGATTCACTTCGATAAACTCGAAGATCCATCGGTCAAGGAAGAAATTGCTCAGCTGACAGCATTGTATGAGCATAAACCTGACTTCTTTGTGGATAAACTAGCCAACGGGATTAGCATCATTGCTGCTGCTTTCTATCCCAAACCAGTTATCGTCAGGATGTCAGATTTCAAGAGTAACGAATACGCCAATCTCTTGGGGGGTCAACAGTTTGAACCCAGGGAAGAGAACCCGATGCTAGGATGGCGAGGGGCGTCTCGTTACTGTGATGAAATCTACCGGGAAGCCTATGGTTTGGAATGTAAGGCACTCAAACGGGTACGGGATGAGATGGGACTCACAAACGTTATCCCCATGATTCCCTTCTGTCGCACCCCTGATGAAGGTCGCCGGGTGCTGGCGGAAATGGAAAAACATGGCTTGAAGCGAGGAGACAATGGGTTACAAGTCTATGTGATGTGTGAAATCCCCAGTAACGTCATCCTAGCCGACGAGTATAGCCAAATCTTTGACGGCTTCTCCATTGGTTCTAATGACCTGACTCAATTAACCCTAGGCTTAGACCGTGACTCTGCGTTAGTTGCCCATATCTTTGACGAACGCAACGAAGCAGTGAAACAGATGGTGCGGATGGTGATAGAAAAAGCCAAGAAAAATGGTCGCAAGATTGGTATCTGTGGTCAAGCACCAAGTGACTATCCCGAATTTGCCTGCTTCCTAGTGGAGTTAGGAATTGATTCGATCAGCTTGAACCCTGACTCGGTACTCAAGACACTTCTGGATATCGCCAAGGTAGAAGGAGTAAATTAGTGTCCCGGTGTTAGGTGTTAAGAGTGTTAGGTATTAAGAAATCTACATTACACCTAACCAAATACCTCAATCTTTTCCCCCATAGAGATGACTGGAATCTTGTCGCATTTAGGGGCAAGTTGCAGCTAGCTTCTAGGTTCAAAACGCCAACGATGCCGAGTTTGGTGCTTGATGTCGCCGAGTTCTTGATCAACAATCCCAGATCATCTTGGAGGAAGGATGAGTTAATAGCAAGAAATTCTCATGTAATTTCAAATCAAAAATTACATTACAAAACTTTAAGATACGCCAGGGGCGAGGGTGATTAACTGGTCCGAAACCATAGAAAACCCTTGGCTAACCATAAACTTGACGTTTCATCAAGAGTTGTTTGTTTAAGAAATATAAAATAGGAGGAATTGGGGATGATAGCTCCAGAGAAATATAAATAAAATCTAAAGATTAGAAAATAAATCAAGAATGGGTAATTAAATAGAACAAATTCCACCATTTTTGATTTTTCAAAATTTATCAAATGTAGATGAGCTGAAATCACTAGTTTTATTGCTGTCAGCTCAAGGATAAAACCATGCTAGCCACAACTATGGGAGAAACCACCCCTTGTGGTATGGCTAATCAGGCTGTCTTCAATGGCACAGCCTAGGGTAAACAGGATCCACAGACAGCAGTTGAACTAGTGCAAGTAGGCCATAGGTATAAAAGGGTGCATTTTTAGACAATTTTTTTTCGAACCATACTATAAAGGGTGTTGACATGCTAACAACAATTAACGAAACCATCAAACCAACCTTTGCCGTAGTCTGGCAAACGCTCTCATCTGTGCTCGTTGGGATTGCCCATAATCTCCAAGCTATAAAAACCAGGTTTTCAGGCATCTTTTTTAATGAGGTCAACCTAGATGTGATATCTGAGGAAGACAATTGTGAACCCAACCCAGTCATAAAGGTATCAATGTTGACTAATGCTGGCTTGGGCAGTGTGCCGTACTACTGCTTCTTTTGGAAAGGTTGAACCAGTGCAAGTAGGCCATGGGTATTAAAGGGTGCATTTTTAGACAATTTTTTTTTCAATCTATACTATAAAGGGTGTTGACATGCTAACAACAATTAACGAAACCATCAAACCAACCTTTGCCGTAGTCTGGCAAACGCTGTTATCTGTGCTCGTTGGGATTGCCCATAATTTCCAAGCTATCAAAAGCCTGGTTTCAGGCATCTTCTTTAACCAGGCCAACCTAGATGTGATATCTGAGGAAGACAATTGTGAACCCAACCCAGTCATAAAGGTATCAATTTTGACTAATGCTGGCTTGGGGAGTGTACCGTACTACTGCTTCTTGTGGGAAGAACGTAGATTGTACTGATTCCACCTAGTCCAGGCTGGCAGAAATAAGTCACCACTTTCATCTACAAAGGTCGGAGCTGGTCCTACACGCTTATTTCCGTGTCCCCTGTACTAGTACTAAGTTTCCTTGACAGTATACTACATTAAACCAATTAACGAGAATCCCTGCCTTCTGAAGGTAGGGATTCTCGTTAATTGGTGGATGAATTGCACATCAATTTCATCTGGCCATCTCCCGATCTGGCCATCCTCACTTGGGTAGGTTTTTTACCTAGCAGGGCGAGTACGTACTGGCATTGGGAATAAATTTCGCAAAATATGTGGGATTTTCTACCAGAATTTCCACCGATTACCGACCCATCTCCCCATATTCCCCGACTGGTCGGGGTAATGGACCGGTCCGAAATACAGATTACCCATTACCGATTAGCCATTACCCATTACCGATTAGCCATTACCCATTACCTATTACCTATTACCTATTACCTATTACCTATTACCTATTACCTATCTCCAAAGTAAAAAACCTACCCTTGTCAGATCTGGCCATCTCCCGATCTGGCCATCTGCATCTGTAGTGCTACTTTGAAGACTTGCTATAGCTTGGATAGCGCCATAGCTGATTAGGCGGTAAGCTGAGAAGGAGCTGTTGGTTTAACCAACAGTGTGTTAACTGTGGTCTACGGATTGGTCTACGGATTTGAAAACTGCGATCAAACGGCATTAACCCTTTCAGTCATGGACCAATTACTAAATCTCAGCAAACTTGATCAAATCTGGTTTTTACTGAGTCTTCAGATTGGTCAAGCTCACCTCTGTTGGTACGCTTTCACGCTTGTCGGGAAACCCGACCGGGGTCGCACCGCAAATGGTAAACGCTATCAAGGTCACGATACCCTGGGGTGCGAGCCAGCTTCAGGCTCTATCGCTTCTGATTAAACAGGTGATGAATTAAATTAGTGAAGCCAGTGTCAGGAGGTGGCAAACTAGAAGAAATGGATTTAACAAATCCGGGGAGGCAAGAGTGGTTTCGTCTCTGGGACGAAATTCCCCATTCTTCAAAAAGGTGGGGATGGATACTCCCCCTCAAGAGTTGTCAAAGCGTGTTATTTGGCACTAATTTAGTATTGGTTGTTGACCCGCCTGACTGTCTCGGAACAGATCACCGTTCGTAGCGGTAAGACGCTTGGTACAAAAAGAGCAGAGTTCAGGGAAGACTCTTGCCCCAGCTGGTTGACCATTGTTGTCATACCAAGGTGAGAGTGGCGAGTTGAGTTTAGGACTGTGGGACACGGTTCTGAGCCTGTGGAGGGACAGTAAAACCAAAAGGATTGGCCAGGGGTATGCTGGGTAAGCACTGTTTAGATGCAGGATGGGGTCAGTTTTTCCAAATACTAGAGCAGTGCTGCTTTAAACGTGGAGTTTACTTCCAAAAAGTAGACTCTAAAAAGACTAGCCAAATTTGCCCCAATTGTTTAACTGAAACTGGCAAAAAGACCTTGGCTGAGCGTGTCCATCATTGTGAAAATTGCGGTTATACCACAGATAGAGATGTGGCAGCCGCTCAAGTAGTCTGCCTACGTGGGCTTGCAGCCGTGGGACACACGGTCAAGATGCTTTCTGAGGGCAAGTTCGTCGGAATCCCTGGGAAGAAAGAATTCCCGCGCCTTAAGGCCCGGGGAGTGTCAACAACAGAGAAAGGACGTTCTGATGAAGCGTAAAAATCAAGACATGTTAGCACTGGTGTGGCGAAGCACTATTGTTTTGTCATTTTTCCTGTTGCCTGTTGGCCTTGGCAGTGCCCAATCCATCGAACCTGACCCACCAAAACAGATAGTCGCTCAGGGCTCAAGTCAAAAGCCAGTTCAAACTGACGCTAATCTTAGCTTTAAGCGGGTGACGCTCCTGTCTAATGTTTTGCTGATTGTGCTGGTGACTCTGGTACTGCTACTGGTGGCCGCGATCGCAGCGTTGTGGCTGCTAAGAAGGTCTGTGATTCGTGAGGTTGCGCAAATCGTGAGAGCTCACCTCAATGAAATGACTGACTTGGAAGATAGGATTGCCAGTGCTAATAAAAATGTTCAAAGTATCCTAGAAAAAACTGAAGAGATTGCCTTGGAGCTAGATCAGCAGGCGGCAGAGTTTAAACAAGACCTAAGTTTTAAACGAGAAAATCTATCTAAGCTGCTATCGAAATTGTCTCAGTCCCAGCAACAGGCATTAACGACAATCAAGACGCAAAAAACCGATACTCAACAAGAGCTAGAACAATTAGAGACTGACTTGGCATCAAGACTGTCTAAACTCGAGCAAGACGCTACAAAGCAACGGGATAGTTTTCTGAAGTATCTAGAAAACTTAAGCGCTGAGTTTGCCCCCCAATTATCTGAACTCAAGGGGGATGTGCAAGCCCAGAAAGAGACAATACTGAAGAAACTGAATCAATTAGAGACTGAGTTTGGCTCCGAACTGTCTGCTCTTAAGGAAACTGCGGCAAACCAAAAGGACTTAACTTTAAAAGATTTAGAAAAATTAGGGGCTGAATTTACTCCTGAATTATCGAAAATCCAGGCGGATGTGCAAGCCCAGAAAGAGATAATACTGAAGAAACTGAACCAATCAGAGACTGAGTTTGGCTCCGAACTGTCTGACTTGAAAGCCAAGACTCAAAAACAAAGCAAAGATTACCTGCAAACCATAGAAAAATCAAGTGCTGACTTTGCTCCTCAACTATCTGAACTTCAGGGGAATGTACAAGAACATAAGGATAAAGTCCTGCAGCAACTAAATCAATCAGAGTCTGAGTTTGCTGTTGAACTGTCTGAGCTTAAGGCAAAGGCTGATCAAGAAAGGAACAGTTACCTCAAGAATCTAGAAAAACTCACCTCTGATTTTGCTCCTCAACTATCTTTACTCAAAGCCAATGTCCAAGGGCATCAAGATAAAGTATTGGATAAACTGAACCAATCAGAGACAGAGTTTGCCTCAAAATTGTCTGAACTTGAAGCCAAGGCTCAACAGCAACGGGATTTAATACTAGAAAATCTAAAAAAGCTAGAGACAGAGTTTACTCCTCAGCTATCTGACATTAAGGTGGATGCTGAACAAAAAGCTCAACATAAAATCGATTTAGCTCTTCAGAAGCTAGAGCAATTAGGAAATGACATTACTGAACAACTTTCAAAATCCCAGTCGAAGATTGAAGTGCAAATTGATAAGAATCTCCAGCATCTGAAAGAGCTAGAGGCTAACTTAAACACTGAAGTTTATGACTCTCAATCAGGAATTAAAACCCAGAAGGCTCAGACCATTCAGAGTCTGGAAAAATTAGAAACAGAGGCTAAAACTCAACTTTATGATTTACAGTCGGACATTCAAAATCGAAAAGATATAATCCTTCAAAATCTGGACAAATTGGAAACAACCTTGGCTGCTCAGCTGTCTGAGGTCGAATCTGATGCTCAAACCGAGAAGGATAAGATTCTACAACAACTAGCAGAGATTTCCCCAACATCCATTGCAGAAGCTGCTCTGTCTGAAGTGCTGCAAAACACTCAAACTCTGACAGAACAATTAGAACGCCTCAAATCTAACCATCCTAAGTTGTTCTTGAATCCAGATGACTATGTGAATCAGGGCAATACTCTATTCTCTCAAGGGCAGTATCAAGATGCGATCGCTTCCTATGATCAAGTTCTTGACCTTCAACCGAATAACCCTGATATTTGGTACCAGCGAGGTATGGCATTATGGGAACTACAGCAGTATCAAGATGCGATCGCTTCCTATGACAAAGTAATTGAAATCAAGCCAGATGACCCAGATAGCTGGTATCAAAGAGGCCTGGCTTTAATGGAACTGCGGCGGTATGAAGGAGCAGTGGTTGCTTTTAATAAGGTGGTTAAATTCAAACCAGACCACTACAAAGCCTGGTTAAACCGGGGCATGACCCTAAGACGGTTGAGACGCTACGAAGATGCGATCGCTTCCTATGACAAAGCCCTAGAAATTCAGCCAAATTATCATCAAGCTTGGGTTGACCGAGGAGTCGCACTGGGAATGCTACAAAAGCATGAAGAGGCCTTTGGCTCCTTCGACCAAGCTGTTCAAGTTCAGCCAGATAATACAGTAGCCTGGTTGAATCGAGGCATGGCTCTAGATGTATTAGAAAGATACCAAGAAGCTGTTGCCTCTTTTGACAAGGCTATTGAATTAAATTCCGACTCCCATAAAGCCTGGAATTACAGAGGTTCTACCTTAGTCAAGCTAGAACAGAATGATCAGGCATTGGAAAGCATTAATCGGGCTTTGGAGATTCAACCTGAGTATGCTGCTGGTTATTATAACAAAGCAATAGTTTATTCTTCCCAGGGTCGAGTAACCTTAGCTGTGGAAAACCTAGAGCAGGCGATTGAGCTAAATCCAAGGTATCGGGAAGAAGCCAGTAATGATCCGGATTTTGAGGCTATTTCAGACGATGATCGCTTCTGGCAGTTGATTGGAGGCTAGAATGCTTTTGCTCTCCTGGGTCACCTTAGCCCAGAAGAGCAAACGATAGAAGCTGCTGCCAAATCGGTGCTAGAGTTGCCTTGACTATTATATCTGCAACCACAAAGCCAATACCAATCAGGAGATAGCGTTGAGGAAAGGGATGCTGGGAATTTGATCTGGTGATTTTAGCAACGAGATTAAGTCCCAAAGCAGTTAGAGCCACTCCGGTACAGATAAATCCCACCACTCGCAGCACAGACCAGGGCGGCCATCCCACTAGGGCAGCTAGCCACGGATTGACACTGATCTGTACTAGCTGTGCTACGTAGAAATTCATGTAATTGAGCAAGTAAGTTCCCAGCACTAGCGCTGCACTTCCAAAAGTCACTAGGGATAGAAAGCAAAAAACTGTGTACTGTTGGACATGATCTGGCAGAAACAAACGTAGGGATCCTTCTGTTCCTTCTCCTGTACGAATCCAAAGAAGCTGCTCTTCGATGTAGTCAGAGCCATTTAGGATTACCTGAGCTGCGGTTTCTGGAGCCAATGCGGTTCCAATCCCAACCGCAAGACTTTGAAACAATGCCCAAAGCAGCATCCACCCTAGGGCCCTCATGTATTGACGGTGACGAACGTGAAACAAAAAGATCGGATAGGGTACTGCTGCTCCTAAAATTGGCACCAGCCAGGGCACGCCGAAAACGAAACTGGCAATCGTTGCCAGAATAGCACCGATGGCAAGAAAGCTTGCAGTCAGTAGTGGTTTATTAATAATCAATTGACAGTTTTTCCATCTTAAATGATTATCATTACTAGGGATGGCATAGTTGATTTTTTGGAGGTCCCTAAATTATTCCTATCCCATGCTTGCGATCAACTATGAACTAAAGTCTAGTTTAGTCTAGATTGAAATAGCAGGAAATCAGCTTGCGCCAAGATATTTCTAGAATCCCAGATCATACAGCATGGTAGACCTGACCCCAAATCCTAGTTTCAGTTTGACTATTTGCTTAACATACCCCAACCGTGCCGGGATGTTAGCCAGCGTAACTCAAGCGATCGCGTCTGTTGGCGGTCACTTGGGAGAAATTATGGTGGTGGAGAAAACTCGGAAAATTGCTACTCGCGAGATTACCGTAGATGCAGCTAGCACTGAACAGGCTGAACAGATTGTACAAGCGGTTAAGGAAGTGCCCGATGTCCAAATCCTAAATGTCTATGACCGTACCTTCAACCTCCATCGTGGTGGCAAAATCAGTGTAAACAGCAAAATCCCCCTTAAGCATCAATCTGAATTGGCTATGGCTTACACTCCTGGTGTGGGTCGGATTTGTAAAGCGATCGCATCTGACCCACAACAGGTCTACTCCCTTACCATTAAAAGCAACATGGTTGCTGTGGTCACCGATGGCAGTGCAGTGTTGGGGTTGGGTAACTTAGGGCCAGAAGCCGCTTTGCCAGTGATGGAAGGTAAAGCAATGCTGTTCAAAGAGTTTGCTGGTATTGATGCTTTTCCTATCTGCCTAGCTACCCAAGATACGGATCAGATCGTAGAAACCGTTAAAACTATCGCGCCGGTTTTTGGTGGTATTAACTTAGAAGATATCAGTGCTCCCCGTTGCTTTGATATTGAAGCCAGACTGCGGCAGGAGTTAGATATTCCAGTCTTTCACGATGACCAGAATGGTACCGCTATTGTCACCCTTGCTGCCTTGACCAATGCCCTCAAGCTAGTCAAGAAATCCCTAGAAGAGGTAAGAATTGTTATTAATGGAGCGGGCGCTGCCGGTATGGCAATTGCCCGGTTACTCCGTAAAGCTGGTGCAGGTGTAATTTGGATATGCGACTCCCAAGGCATTATTTCCACTAAACGCCCTAACTTGACTGAGCAAAAGCAAGAATTTGCTGTGGATGCTTCGGGTACTCTGGCTGGTGCCATTGGCAATGCTGATGTGTTTATTGGGGTGAGTGTACCTGGGGTTCTCACCCCAGACATGGTCAGGTCGATGGCAAACAAGCCCATTGTCATGGCTATGGCTAATCCTATCCCGGAAATTCAGCCAGAATTGGTAGTAGATGATGTAGCAGTAATGGCTACAGGTCGTAGTGACTATCCGAATCAGATTAATAATGTTCTGGCTTTTCCAGGGGTTTTTCGTGGCGCTATAGATTGTCGGGCGTCAACCATTACCGTGAATATGTGTCTCGAAGCAGCTTTTGCGATCGCATCCCTGATTAATCCCAGTGATTTAGATCGAGAACATATCATTCCTTCAGTATTTGATGAGCGAGTTGCTCCTGCGGTTGCTGCGGCGGTGCAAAGGGCAGCACGTCAGGATGGTGTAGCATGCCATTAAGTAATTATATTTAGATAATTCCATGATTTAGCCGTAGAAATTAGCTATTCTGGTGGCATTTGATCCATTTTTTGAGGCAGGACTGATGATTGTAACCACTACTGATGTTATTCAAGGTGCGATTGTTGAAGAGTATTTGGGCATTGTCACTGCTGAGGTGGTTTACGGCACCAATGCACTGCGGGATTTCTTTGCCGGTATTCGAGATTTAATTGGGGGACGTACTGGCAGTTATGAAAAAGTCTTTGAAAGAGGACACCAAGAAGCCCTCCAAGAATTGAAACAACGTGCCTCACAACTAGGAGCAGATGCTGTGATTGGCATTGGTATGGATACTGGAACAATTAACGTTGATGAAAAGGGGGTGCTGCTACTCATTACCGCCACTGGCACAGCCATCAAATTAAGGAATTAAGGGTTGCTTGACAGTTGACGGGTACCCGTCAACTGTTGTTTAACTAAATCTGCTAAATTTCCTTGACAACTCATACTCGTTACGACTACGATTAAATAGTAACAATCATAAAGGAATGAGTAAGACAAGATGGTTATCAATCAAGTACCCGACGTAGTATTTAAGACCAGAGTCAGAGATGAGTCAGTTCCTGGACCCAATCCCTTCCGCTGGCAAGACCGGACTACACAGGAAATTTTTGGCGGTAAGCGTATCGTGCTATTTTCCCTTCCTGGTGCCTTCACACCCACCTGTTCATCAACCCACTTACCCCGCTATGAAGAACTCTATGATGAGATCAAAGCACAAGGGGTTGATCAAGTGATCTGCTTATCGGTCAACGATGCCTTCGTGATGTTCCAGTGGGGCAAACAGCAAGGGGTTCAGAATATCTTCTTGCTACCCGATGGTAATGGGGAATTCACCCGCAAAATGGGGATGTTGGTAGAAAAAGATAATCTCGGTTTTGGTATGCGTTCTTGGCGCTACTCTATGGTGGTAGATGACGGCAAGATTGAAAAAATGTTTGTAGAACCAGGCTATGCAGATAACTGCCCTACCGATCCCTTCGAGGTCTCAGATGCAGATACAATGCTGGCATACTTGAAGTCAGCTAAAAAGTAACATCCCTCCGACCTTACTTAAAGCTTTATCAGTAGAGGCGTTACCGGCAATGCCTCTACTGTTTTCAGTTTGGTGTGTAAGTCCTGATCATCGTGGATTGACTTGAGAGTGATACAACAATAATTACCTTGGGCGATCAGTAAAATTTTCCCTCCGACAGCTATTGCTTTTATATACCAAGAATCAGTAATCTTTCAACCGAATAGTAATTCAGAAGTTTGGGAGAGTCATGAGCTACGATTTTGATTTATTCGTTATTGGTGCAGGTTCCGGAGGAATTGCTACAGCTAGACGAGCCGCAGAATATGGGGCAAAAGTAGGCATTGCAGAATTTGACCGTTTAGGTGGAACTTGCGTAAATCGTGGCTGCATTCCTAAGAAGCTGATGGTTTATGCCTCCCATTTTCCTGATCAATTTGAAGAGGCACAGGGATATGGCTGGAGTAAGGTACACAGTACCCTCGACTGGACAACAATGATCACAGCAGTCAATCAGGAAACAGAACGCCTCAATAGCATTTACCAACGTATGTTGGATAAGTCCAAAGTGGAACTGTTTCAGGGTTATGCTAAGTTCGCGGATTCCCACACCATAGACATTGGCGGACGCAAAGTAACTGCACACAAAATCTTGATTGCAGTGGGAGCACATCCGGTCAAGCCCGATATTCCTGGCATTGAACACGCGATTACCTCTGATGATATTTTCCACCTCAAGGAACAACCGAAGCGGATCGTGATTCTTGGGGGTGGCTATATTGGTGTCGAGTTTGCCTGTATTCTCAATGGTTTAGGCTCTGAAGTGACAGTGGTTATTCGTCGTGATCAGATTTTACGGGGATTTGATGCTGAAATCGGTTCTGAGATTCAACAAGCCATGGAGAAGCATGGGATCCGGGTGCTAAATAACAGTAGGATCATCGCTATTGAAAAGACATCAGCTGGTCTGAATGTAACGGTACAAGGAGAATCACAAACAAGTATAATTGCTGATGCTGTCAGTTTAGCTGCTACAGGTCGTATACCCAATATCCAGAATCTAGGTTTAGAGAATACTGGAGTAGCAATTGAAAATGGTGCGATCGCAGTCGATAAGTACAGTCTTACCACAGAAGATCATATCTTTGCCGTAGGGGATTGTACTAACCGCATGAACTTAACTCCTGTTGCGATTAATGAAGGTCGTGCCTTTGCCGATACCGTATTTGGTGGCAAATCCCGGATCATGAGCTACGAGAATGTTCCAACCGCAATTTTTACCACACCCGAAGCAGCTACTGTTGGTCTAAGTGAGGCCGAAGCACGAGATAAATATGGGGATGCGGTAAAAGTCTATCGTTCTCGGTTCAGACCGATGTACTACACCCTACCCGGTCGGGATGAAAAAACCCTGATGAAGTTAGTGGTTGACCAAAACACTGACAAAGTCTTGGGTGCTCATATGGTAGGAGACCATGCAGCAGAGATTATTCAAGGAATTGCGATCGCATTGAAAACCGGAGCTACCAAAGCTAACTTTGATGCTACTGTTGGAATTCATCCCAGTTCTGCAGAAGAGTTTGTCACAATGCGCTAAGGGACTCAAAAAGTTTTTTAAATACAGTTGTAACTAGGGCGTGAACACACGCCCTAGTTTCGTACTATAGCGCTTTAAAATCAGATGTGAAAATTTATAGCAATTCAATTCACGAATGCTGCAAACCCGGTATTGTTACTAAGTGCTTAAATACTTTAAGTTCTCAAGATCAACACTACTGAATCAGAATAAATCCTAAAAAAGCCGCTAGAACTGTATTATCAGGAAGGAATGGCTGCGCCAAGAAACTCAATGCATCTGAGTTAAACATCACCATCTAGTGGTATAAAGCCCAAGTTTCCCGATGTCATCTTTACAAAAATTAGAAAAATTCGTCAAAATACCTAATAAAGCTCAAACTCGCCGCATTCTTTGGTTTGAAAGATTAATGGCGATCATCGCCTTGATTAATCTGCTGTTGGTGTTGTTTGACCTCAGCTATATCCCCTTAAGGGATTTCTGGCTAAATCAGAAAATTCAGGTATTTAGCTTTACCATTGGTCCGCTCAAATCCAAAGGCTTTCCCGTCTCGATTCCCATTCCTGATATCACTCCGCTCTACGACCCAGTTAAAGGTATTGAAGACAACCGAGATACCAAAAAATATTTGGACAAAGTTGATCAACTGGAAAACCAGATTAACAAGATAGGATTATCTTCTATAGAAGAATCTATAGAAGTAGAAAAAAAACTCAAGGAGCTGCGCGAACTTAGCTCAGAAATGATTGGCACCAATCCTTTTCAAGTAGCCAATAAAACCGGAAACTTGGAAAAGATTAAAAATAAGATGCGTAAGCAGATACCAAATCCTGAGGATTCAGCAAAAGAGTCATTTATGCAGTTCTGGACTCAAAAGTACTTAGCAAGTCATAGTCAAGAGGAAGGTTTGGTATTTTTTAACACCGAGATTAAACCCTTAATAGAAACTAACTATTACCGTCCAATTGGAGAAAATGGCGAATTTATAGACCTATTCGGACTGATTGACTTCCCATTTTTTATTTTATTTAGTACCGAGTTTTTGGCTCGTACCTGGTTGATCAGTCGCCGTCATTCTGGACTCAAGTGGCAAGATGCCATGCTGTGGCGCTGGTATGACATATTTTTACTAATACCCTTATGGCGGTGGTTACGAATTATTCCTGTTACCATTCGCTTAGGTCAAGCTAAATTAATAGACCTGAGTGCCATTAGCAGAGAAATCCGCTCCGGATTTGTTGCCAGTATTGCTCAAGAGATGACAGAAGTGGTCGTCATTCAAGTTATTAACGAAGTTCAGGGCTCCATTAGCCGGGGTGAAATTACCAAATGGTTGTCTCAACAGGAAGTCCGCCCCTACATTGACCTTAATGACATTGATGAAGTGTCAGAACTCACCACCATCATGGTAAAGATGACGGTTGATCAAGTCTTACCCAAAATTCGTCCTGATCTAGAGGCTCTCATGAAACACTATGTGGACATGGGGCTTAAACAGTCCACACTTTATCAGGGACTTCAGAATGTACCAGGACTGGGACAATTCCAGAAGCAACTAACAGAGGAATTGGTGAAAAACATTTTTCAGGCACTCTATGATGGGATTAATACTCTCATACAAGAAGACCCAGTTGCCGACGAACTCCTGCAACACCTACTGAAAAATTTAAGGGAAGCCTTAGGGGCAGAAATTAAGACCAAGGATAGATTACAGGATATTCAGTATTTGATCACAGCTTGGTTAGAGGAATTCAAAATAAATTATGTCCGGCGCTTATCTGAAGAAGACTTAGATAAAATCTTAGATGAAACCAGAGCAATTCGTCAAAGATTTCAGTAATAACAGTATTAAAATCAAGTTAATATTAGTCCAATAATTATTTTTTTTAAATTCTATGCGGATCTATCAACTATTTTGCTTGACAGTAAAACCATTAAATGGATAATTAAAAATAAAAAAATATGCTCTACCGAACCTAGTATGCATAAAAACGCGCTTATTTACCATTAAAGATGATTGGGCAGTATTTTTTTAAAAAAATTATATCAACAAATAAAACTCCAGCCCCATAAGGATTATAATAATTATTTATTAAAAGTTTTAGATAGCAATTTCGGTAGAGCCAAAAAATATAGAAATTCAAAAAATAAACATTTTTTTTAATTATTGTAAATAGTCAGAGATCATCATACAGTTTGACCGAATAATGCCCATAAGCTAAAATACTTATGGGTCAACAAAAACCAAGTTGACTTCTAGGGTCAGCTTGCTCTGAGGTTAAGGCTCTGGAGTGGGAAAGTGCCGACGCACCAGACACCAAGCAGGGATTAGACGTCAACACTCCCCATGTTCAAGTTTTGATCAGGCAAGCATTTGAGCTGCTAATTGCGTTAGCTTCCGGCAAAAGAAGCCCCACATCTCAATGCTACGCCATGAGTGTGGGATTAATTTTGCACAGGGTATGCATGGAATTGCTATAATATGGGTACTGATAAACAAAGCCAAAAATGCTGGTTTGTCAGCACAACAGTTTTAAAAAAAAGACCAAGAAAACAGAGCGGCAGCGATGCCGAGGTGCGACCCGTGGCGAATTTAATTCGCCTAGGTCAAGGGCACCTAAGCGGTCTTGGGGAGCCAGTGCGGTCTTGGGGGTTCCCACCATGAGCAACTGGCGTGGTTTCCCCCACTCGCGCTTTGCATCAAGAGAGGGCAGTCCGTTCTTAAAGCCCAGCGGCGACCTTCGCGTAGCGTCGGCTTTGCCGAAAGCAATAGCTGGATTGGCGCTTGTTGCCTACACTGAACTCAACGAGTCAGTGTGGGAGCTGTCACACTCAAACATAGCAACGGCAAGCTGGTAACTCCTAATCAATGATTCTGCGGGAAGTTTCCGGTTTGTCCTAGGGTTTAGAGTCTTCGAGCCCATGACCTTGTGACCAATAGCTCAAGACCAGTAACTAGAGATTGGGCTTGTGCTAACTAGATGTGCAGAAGCTTTTGGGCGGTTAGACTTCTTGGAAAAGATTTTGCCATGAAGTGGGTTGACCCCACTTTTTTTATTGGATTGGTGCCATGACTCATCCCCTGATTCCACAACTAATCGATTTGGCAACGCCATTGGCTCAAGATTTAGGATTAGAGATTGTAGAGGCTCTCTTCCAGACCAACAGACGCCCACCCGTGCTGCGTGTCTATATCCGCAACCCCATCCGTGACACTAGCTTGGATGACTGTGAACGCATGAGTCGTGCTTTAGAAGCTCAGTTAGATGCTAAGGAAATCATTTTAGACACCTACGTTTTGGAAATTTCCAGTCCTGGGATCACACAGGACTTAACCACAGACCGAGAATTCATTTCTTTCAAAGGGTTTGGTGTGATTGTTCAGACATTTGAACCCTATCAGGGGCAGCAAGAGTGGCGTGGGCAGTTAATTCGCCGGGATGAGAGCGGAGTTTATCTCAATCTCAAGGGTCGTGCGTTTGCCATTCCCCGTCAGCTCGTGTCCAGAGTAAAACTCGATGATGGGGGTTAAATTTTGCTTGAAGGTTGGTAGGCGTGCAGTACTTGTAAAGACAATGGCTTGACTATGATCTACAAGTGCTTCTCCCGTACAAGCTTCAAGGCTCAGGATTGAAGTTGAACTTGATTTACTTTAAATCCCAAGACAATTGCCATGGATAGATTTAAGACGGAGATTTGCTGATGTCAATAGTTAGTTTGCCTGGACTTAAGGCAATGATAGAAGAAATTAGTCAAAGCCACAATTTACCTAGGTCTGCAGTTCAACAGGCATTAAGAGAAGCACTGCTAAAAGGGTATGAGCGCTATCGCCGTTCTCAACGGCTAGACCAACGATTTCATTTTGACGAAGAATATTTTGACAACTTTGAAGTCGATCTTGATATTGAAGAAGAAGGCTTCCGCGTTTTGTCTACCAAAACCATTGTCGAACAGGTACAAAATAGTGACCATCAAATTTCTCTCAAAGAAGTCCAGGAAGTTGCCTCTGAAGCACAATTGGGAGACTCAGTGGTTTTGGATGTGACTCCAGACCAAGGAGAGTTTGGTCGCATGGCAGCGATTCAAACCAAACAGGTGCTCTCTCAAAAACTCCGAGACCAGCAGCGTAAGCTGATTAAGGAAGAGTTTCAAGACCTAGAAGGAACCGTTCTGCAATCTCGATCGCTACGGTTTGAGCAGCAGTCTGTGATTATGGCGCTCAGCAGTGGTTTTGGTCGGCCAGAGGTAGAAGCCGAACTGCCCAAACGGGAACAGCTACCCAATGATAACTATCGGATTAACTCCACCTTTAAGGTTTATCTCAAAAAAGTCCGGGAAGGCCCTCACCGTGGTCCTCAGCTGGTGGTATCCAGAGCGGCGGCTGGATTAGTGGTCGATCTGTTTAGCAACGAAGTCCCAGAAATAGACGATGAGGTGGTAAGGATTGTTGCAGTAGCACGGGAAGCTAATCCTCCTTCTCGTCATGTCGGACCAAGGACTAAAATTGCTGTAGATACCCTGGAGCGAGATGTTGATCCGGTGGGAGCTTGCATTGGTGCTAGAGGTTCCCGCATTCAAGTTGTGGTGAATGAATTACGAGGTGAGAAAATCGACGTAATTCGTTGGTCTCCTGACCCATCTACCTATATTGCTAACGCTCTTAGCCCAGCCCAAGTTGATCAGGTGCTACTAGTCAATCCAGAAGAACGTCAAGCTCATGTTTTAGTAGCAGAAGACCAGCTGAGTTTAGCTATAGGCAAAGAAGGACAAAATGTTCGCCTTGCTGCCCGCCTTACGGGTTGGAAGATTGACATTAAAGATGCTGCGGAATACAAAAAAGACACTACAGACATTTCTAAACAGGAGACCCTAGAAGAAGATGATGTCGATAGCAGTGAGTTACAGGAAGATTACCAAGAAGGAGTAGAAACACCAGAAAATGTGCTTGATGCTGAGCCAGTGCTTGATTTGAGTACTCAAGAAGAATAAGTAATTTTAGGGGTTAACCCTGAGGTGAGGAAAGTTTGGCCAAGGTTGAGAATGGGAATGGTATAAAATGATACCCCTAAGCTTGTCGGTTTAGAATGGTAGTGGGGTGCAGGGTCTCGGCTGTGGTCAAGAATTCTTTGACAGTTTTCTTCCAAACCAATGACTTATTCAATCCTTCCACTTCTGCTGGGTTACTCTACCCCCTATCCCATTCTACCCCTTACTCCCGGTGGGTGTGGTGATTTTCTTCTTGTGTTATTCCTCCTTCTCTCAAGGGTGTGACTATCTCTACTATAGTTTTTCATCTTCTGCTCACAGCACCGGTTTCACACCACCGGTTAGCCCACACCCTTTTTACCGCCCTCTGGCATTGATTTTTGGTTTCATTTGGGTAAGTCAATCACGTAAACAGGGTGTTTGCCCAATCGCAAACGCCCTACAAGCCTCCATCTACCGTACCCTTTAAAGAAGGAGGACTTTTGATATTTTCCAAACCGAAAACCCGTATGAAACCCAACTATCGACGTTGTCTTAGCTGCCGGAAAGTAGCACCAAAACAGGAGTTTTGGCGTATTGTCCGAGTCTATCCGTCACGAAAGGTACAATTAGATCAGGGTATGGGTCGTTCGGCTTACTTATGTCCTCAACTGAGTTGCCTAGCGGCGGCTCAAAAGAAAAACCGACTGGGGCGATCACTGCGTGCATCGGTGCCAAAAAATCTGTACGAAACTTTATGGCAGCGTTTAGCTACCATGCCAACCAAACCCAATTTAGGTAATTAAAGGGTGAATCTAGCCGAAAAAGCTTCCATGTATGTTCGTCCGGCGAACATAAGTAATCGTTAGGATAGAAAGGAAGTCATTAGTTCTATTGATGCTCTGGTTTCTTAAGGAGGTGAATTTACTTTGATTATACGCTAGCTACCTTTAAAGGCATACGCGCTGATTAGGCGGTTTAACCGAACCGTCAATGTTGAATGCTGCTTGGCTTTTTTCACAGGAAAGAAGCACGCGATAATAGATAAACTTATCAAACTACCGTTGAGGTGAACACACCAACGAAAAAGCATGGATGGTTGATTATCTGTTGAGCATCGCTTATCTTATCGTTTAAGCTTTCCAATAAAGCTTGATCAAGTAAAAAGTCATTCGAGTAGTTGAGTATGGTTTAACAACAAGTAGGTACGACAGGGGAATAGTGCATGAACAGCGGCAAAGTCAGAATTTACGAATTATCACGGGAATTGAATTTGGACAACAAGGAAATTTTGAGCATCTGTGAAGGACTCAATATTGCAGTTAAAAGTCACAGTAGCACGATTACAGAATCGGATGCCCAACGGATTCGCACGACAGCCGAAAAATATTCTGACCAACTAGCAGCTGTAAGCAATAGCGAAGGTGAGTCATCGGCAAATAAAGGTTCTAAGTTAAGCTCTGGTAAATTAGTTCGACGTCCCAAAGGGGAGCGGAAGCAGCAAATTGTGGAGCTTCGTAAGCACAAACGCAGTTCTGGCAATACTTCTAGCCAGAGAAGTAATCAAATGGCAATCCCACCCCAACCTCCCATCAAGCCGACTGCTATACCCCCACGTCAGCCTAGCACTCTCAATCGACCTAAGCAGGTCACTGAACAGGAGACCAAGATTAAGCAGGATACTAAACCAGAACCAGCCGCTAAATCAGAACTAGCCGCTAAACCAGAACTAGCCGCTAAACCAGAACCAGCCGCTAAATCAGAACTAGCCGCTAAACCAGAACTAGCCGCTAAACCAGAACTAGCCGCTAAACCAGAACCAGCCGCTAAACCAGAACCAGCCGCTAAACCAGAACTAGCCGCTAAACCAGAACTAGCCGCTAAACCAGAACCAGCCGCTAAACCAGAACTAGCCACTAAACCAGTCCAGAACATTTCACAGGAGAGTACACAAAAACCCAAATTAACTGGACCCCCGGTAAGAGTATCACAACCAAAAACTCAGCCTGCTAAGGTTGAGCGACCGATAAAATCAAACCAAAAGGGTTCTTCCGGTTCAAAGTCAGTAAAGAGTCCAACTCCTAACAAATCCCCTGTTATCAATAAACAGTCAACGCCCTCGGAAACATCACCACCAAAGCGTTCTAGTTCACCAAGACCACCCGTTCCTGAACTCCAGCGACCTCCAAAAAGGAGCAAACCAGGTCTTGAGAAAGAAAATTCAGCAATTGATGCTGACTCAACGGGTCTGACAGATGATGTCTCTGATCAAGACACCAACACCTTAGTCAATGAATCCGAGGAACTGCTCAAGGAGGTCAAGCTCCGGCGACCATCTGTCCCCCGACCTGCTAAGAAGAAAGAGTGGGAGGCAGAAAATGGAGAAGACGAAGACAAAGCCCAGAAGGCTAAATCCGCCAAACTCAAGCGGCGACCTAAAATGATTCTGGATGATGAAGATGATCTCGAAACAGGATCAGATCAAATCGATAACAAAATCGATGGTTCATTTTCAGTTAGTCTTTCTCTGGCTCGTCCTCCCAAACCAAAGTCTCTGCAAAAACAGCAAAGCCAAGCAAATACTGCGAGTGTTAGCCACAAGAAGAAGCCTGCTAAAACCAGTAGTAGCAACAAGTCCGATCATCGCGATCGCCGTCGTACACAGAAAAGTCAGCCCAAACGCCCAGAACAAATTGTTTTGAGAGACTCACTCACCATTAGAGACCTGGCTAATGAACTGGCTATTGCAGAAACTGACATTGTTAAAATGCTCTTCTTCAAAGGCATAGCTGTGAGTGTTACCCAGACTTTGGATGTTCCTACTGCCACAATGGTAGCTGAGGAAGTGGGAGTCAAGGTCGAGATGGAAGAAGAAGCCTCTGCTGCGACTAAGGTGGAAATGCTGGATGTCCAAGACCTGGAAAACCTCGAGCGGCGTCCACCTGTGGTGACAATTATGGGTCATGTTGACCACGGTAAAACGACTCTACTCGATGCCATTCGTGAAGCAAAAGTGGCTCAAGGAGAAGCCGGTGGAATTACCCAGCATATTGGCGCATACCACGTAGATGTTGAGCATGAGGATAAAATTCAACAGGTTGTCTTCCTAGACACCCCCGGTCACGAAGCCTTTACAGCCATGCGGGCAAGGGGAACAAAAGTAACTGATATCGCTGTGCTAGTAGTAGCCGCTGATGATGGGGTGCAACCTCAGACCCTTGAAGCCATTAGTCATGCTAGAGCTGCTGAAGTTCCCATGGTAGTTGCTATTAACAAAATTGATAAAGCCGGATCTCAACCTGATCGGGTTAAGCAAGAATTATCAGAACGGGGCTTGGTTCCAGAAGAATGGGGTGGTGAAACGATCATGGTACCAGTGAGTGCTATCCAAAGGGAAAACTTGGATTCACTGCTGGAGATGATTCTATTGGTCTCAGAGCTAGAAGAACTCTCTGCTAATCCGGATCGACCAGCAAAAGGTACGGTGATTGAAGCTCACCTAGATAAAGCCAGAGGTCCTGTTGCCACCTTCTTAGTGCAAAACGGTACTTTGCGGATCGGTGATAGCCTGGTTGTTGGTTCAGTTTTCGGTAAGGTCAGAGCCATGCTTGATGACCGAGGACAGCGAGTCGCACAAGCGACTCCCTCGTTTGCTGTGGAAGTCCTTGGCTTGAGTGATGTTCCAGCTGCTGGTGATGAGTTTGAAGTCTTTGAGAGCGAAAAAGAAGCCCGGGCAGTTGCTGGTGAAAGAGCTCAACAGCAACGTCAATCTCGCCTGCAAACTCGCATGAAATCACGGCGAGTTACCCTCACTGAATTATCAGCCCAGGCTCAAGAAGGTGAACTCAAAGAACTCAACTTGATTTTGAAGGCAGACGTTCAAGGCTCGGTGGAAGCTATTCTGGGATCCCTCGAACAGCTGCCCCAAAGTGAAGTGCAAATTCGAGTTCTACTGGCTGCCCCTGGGGAAGTCACCGAAACGGATGTGGACTTAGCGGCTGCTAGTGGTGCAGTTATTGTTGGCTTTAACACTACCTTAGCTCCTGGTGCTCGACCAGCAGCTGAACAGGAAGGGGTAGATGTGCGGGAATACAACATCATCTACAAACTCCTGGATGATGTTCAAGGTGCGATGGAAGGTCTGTTAGAGCCAGAAGAGGTAGAAGAACCATTGGGTGAAGTAGAAGTTCGAGCTGTCTTCCCAGTGGGTCGTGGTGCCGTGGCGGGTTGCTATGTACTCTCAGGCAAAGCCGTGCGCAATTGCCGTTTACGAGTGCGGCGTGGTGGCAAAGTTATCTACGAAGGAGTTTTGGATTCCCTCAAGCGTGTTAAGGATGATGTCAAGGAAGTCAATGCTGGCTACGAATGTGGTATGGGTGTTGATAAATTCAACGACTGGACGGAAAAAGATATCATTGAAACCTATCAGATGGTAACCAAGCGACGGACTCTCTCCCTGAAGTAGGGCTGAGGGGTGTTCTTACCCAGGGGTCCCTTGCTGGGAAGGTTGTTTTGTTTAAGGTTGAAGGTTAAAGGTTATTTAGCTTCTAGCAAAATTAATCCCACATCTCAATGCCCATTGAGATGTGGGATTAATTTTGCGCTCTTATTGCATGGAATAAGGAAACAATTACAATTGAATATCGTCTATACTAGATGTAGTAGGGAAAATAAATTAAGAGCTAACCGCCACCTACGTGCCTAAAAAATAGAACTTATTGTATTGTTCCGGATTATTGTATTGTTCCGGCGCGGAGGGGCATCCCGTGTCGTTAATAAAGCTTACCGAGTATCCAAACCGTTAGGTGGAGTTGGTAAGAAGCCCACACTGTAATCTTTGATTAAGTGTGGGAGTATGTCACCACTTAAGCATTACCCAACTAGATTCATCTGTATTAAATTTTGGTAAGGTGCATATGGCAAGCTTCGTTAAATCCGAATCCGGACAATTAAATCACGACACTCAAGTTTGGGACAGTCTCAAACAAGCCATAGCAGCTAGTTCAGGATTTCAACGCTGGCAAATGGAACATCCCTTGGGTGAACAATTTCAGGACTATAGTCTTGATAGCCGCGTACGTCGTTACTTACGAGAAACTCTAGAAATGCTTGCCTACTGAACTTCCAGATCGGAGCAGCTCCGATCTGACATCATGTATTTTGATTTTAATTTATTAGTGATTTGTGGCATAAACAGGCAAAGCAATAGCCAGTCTTGGTTAAAATTATTCCTTTTGACGGAATAAAAGGAATAATACCATAGATTGCCAATTAGTGGTGATATTTTAGTAATGGTATTTTAACGATTTAGGTAGGTATAAGTTAACCATGAGTGCATTACTACTTCTTACGGTTCCCTGTCAATAGTCAACGGTCAGTGGTCAAAGAGCTGCTGGACGAAAGACAAATGAGGAAGGATAATTAGCATTGCTGCTGATTTTGGAGTTGACATGGCCTTTGAATATCCTGATGACCTCAAATACCTTGATAGCCACGAATATGTCCGGCTTGATGGCGAAATTGCCACTATTGGTATTACCGCCTTTGCCATTGACCAACTGGGTGACTTAGTTCTTCTGGAACTCCCAGACATTGACGACACCATTGAGAAGGGTAACAAGGAAAATGACAAAAACTTTGGTACCATTGAATCTGTCAAGGCAGTTTCGGATCTATATTCACCGGTATCGGGTACGGTGGTAGAACGAAATGAGGAGATGATTGAGGCTCCTGAACAGATTGCAGAAGACCCCTATGGTGAAGGTTGGTTAATTAAAGTGCGGCTGAATGACCCTGATAACCCACTGGAGGGTGTCCTTTCTCCTGAGGAGTACCGTGCCAAAGTCGATGCAGAGTAGACTATGACACTCCCCGCCCTGAAAGGACGGGGATTCTTGCTTGGCCGTAGGCCACGCTGCGCGAACAATGGGGTGAATTATTTAACCAGGCCGGAGCCAGGAAAAATAGAGGTCGCCTCGACCCAAGCGTATTTGGTTTATAACCTAGGTTTCGGTGTGCCCCACCGTACCTAAACTAATTAACATATTAAGATAAACATTTTCTTAGGGATCTTAGACTTTCATAGACTTCCAAATCGTTAGACTTGATTGTGCAACCTGATTATCTCAAAACAGGTTTTTTACACTGTCTACTTATTTAAGATCATGTTCATCTAGAATACTATTTTTTTGTTATGTCTTTATCTTAGCACAAAGCCGTCCTGGAAGGACGGGGCTAATGACCCAAATTTTTTGGTAAAAATCTGATCAGTAGGGTTGTCATAACTAAACCCGGCTGTATAAAGTTGTGTATCTAGAACCAATCTAGCAATACCTCTAGGTTGTAGTATCCTAGGTTTTCATAGTGTATATTTAGAACTAAATTGCTTTAGGTCTAAATCTCTTTAGTTATACATCCGGGCTTTGTGTATCTATAGATTTACCAACTTAGGGGGTCACAGCCCTCAAAAGTGACCCCCTCCTTCGCTGCTTAATTCACAAATGGGTTTACTATGCAGAATTTGGATATCCAGGATCAAAAAAATAGAGCAAATACTCAGTCGTTGCTGAAATCTGACCCTATTCTTTCCGCATCGCAAATATTACCATCTACCGATGCTTTTGTCAATCGACACATAGGTCCAAATCCAGATTCAATAGAGCAAATGCTCAACGTCCTGGGTATATCCAGTATAGACAGCCTGATTGAGCAAACTGTACCCGCCGCTATTTGGCTTAATCAACCCCTGCAGTTACCACCAGCCCAAAGCGAGTATGCTGCCCTAGCTCAGCTAAAAGAAATTGCATCTAAGAATCAAGTATTCCGGTCTTTCATTGGCATGGGATATTCCGACTGCATTACCCCACCTATAATTCAACGGAATATCCTAGAAAATCCTGGTTGGTACACAGCTTACACCCCTTATCAAGCAGAGATTGCTCAGGGACGACTCGAAGCACTACTCAACTTCCAGACTATGATTATAGACTTGACTGGTCTGGAAATTGCTAATGCTTCCTTGCTGGATGAAGGAACAGCAGCAGCGGAAGCGATGAGCATGAGCTATGGTCTGTGTAAAACGAAAGCCAAACATTTCTTTGTTTCCCAAACCTGTCATCCCCAAACTATCGCAGTGGTAAAAACCAGGGCTAGACCTTTGGGCATTGAGGTGATTGTTGGTGACCACCGCACCTTTGAATTTGACCAAGAGATTTTTGGAGCTCTGCTTCAGTACCCAGCAACGGATGGCACCATATACGATTATCGGGAATTTATTGATAAGGCTCATGGTGCTAAAGCTTTAGTAACTGTGGCAGCTGATATTATAAGCCTTGCCCTGCTTACACCCCCTGGAGAATTTGGGGCTGATATTGCCATAGGTTGCACCCAGCGCTTCGGTGTTCCCCTAGGATATGGGGGACCTCATGCAGCTTATTTTGCTACTCGGGCAGCTTATAAACGGCAAGTACCAGGACGTATCGTTGGTGTATCAAAAGATGCTAATGGTAAACCAGCACTGCGCTTGGCACTGCAAACCCGTGAACAACATATCCGTCGTGACAAAGCCACAAGCAATATTTGTACTGCGCAAGTGCTTTTGGCCGTGATAGCTTCAATGTATGCAGTTTATCATGGGCGACAAGGCATCAAACGTATTGCCGAGAGAATTCATCAATTAACGGTTATCCTAGCGGAGGGACTGAAACGCTTAGGTTACAGTATTAGCTCAGAACCGTTTTTTGATACCTTGCGCGTAGAATTAAGCGATCGCTCTGTGTCAGAAATTATCGAAGCAGCTGAAGCACGTCAAATTAATCTACGTATTATTGATTCAACTACTATCGGGATTTCCCTGGATGAGACAACGACGGCTAGGGATTTAGTAGACTTGTGGGAAATTTTTGCAAGTTTAGGGGAACCAAGCAGTGCATCCCTACTCTTTACTGTGGAAGAGTTGGCGGCTGAGGTAACACGTAAGGTGGCAGCTGATTTTAATGAACCGTTTGCTCGCCATAGTACCTACTTAACCAACCCAGTATTCAACCGCTATCACTCAGAAACGGAGTTACTGCGCTATTTGCACCGCCTGGAAAGTAAGGATTTGGCTCTAAACACGTCGATGATTCCTCTGGGCTCGTGTACCATGAAGCTGAATGCCACTGCTGAGATGATGCCAGTGACATGGCCGGAATTTGGTAAGATTCATCCGTTTGCTCCGGTCTCCCAAACTCAGGGATATCAAATTCTATTCCAGCTGCTGGAAGAATGGTTAGCAGAAATTACTGGCTTTGCTGGCATTTCTCTTCAACCTAATGCTGGTTCCCAAGGGGAATATGCAGGATTACTCACTATTTGTAAGTACCATGAAAACCGGGGAGAAAGCGATCGCAATATCTGTCTAATTCCTACTTCTGCCCATGGAACCAATCCCGCCAGTGCGGTGATGGCTGGTTTAAAGGTGGTGGCTGTTGCTTGTGATGAGATGGGCAACATTGATTTAGATGATTTGAGGAATAAGGCCGAGCACCATAGCCAAAACCTAGCTGCTCTGATGGTGACTTATCCCTCTACCCATGGTGTGTTTGAAGAAGAGATTAAAGGGATCTGTGCCATTGTCCACAACCATGGGGGACAGGTTTATATGGATGGGGCGAATATGAATGCCCAAGTGGGACTGTGCCGTCCGGGGGACTTTGGGGCAGATGTGTGTCACTTGAACCTGCACAAAACCTTCTGTATTCCCCACGGTGGGGGTGGACCTGGTATGGGACCAATTGGGGTGATGCCTCACTTAGTACCATTCCTGCCCAAAACCTTACAGCCTCAACCTTCAAATTTATCTATTGGTGCCATTTCTGCGGCACCTTGGGGAAGTGCCAGCATTCTACCTATTTCCTGGATGTATATTGCCATGATGGGGAGTGGGGGGTTAACTGAGGCGACTAAGGTAGCTATTCTTAATGCTAATTACATGGCTAAGCGGTTAGACCCTTACTATCCTGTTCTGTACAAGGGGAACAATGGATTAGTGGCTCATGAGTGTATTGTGGATTTGCGATCGCTTAAAAAGTCTGCGGGCATCGAAGTGGATGATATTGCCAAACGCCTGATGGATTATGGTTTCCATGCTCCAACGGTATCCTGGCCTGTAGCGGGGACAATGATGGTGGAACCTACTGAAAGTGAGTCGAAGGAGGAACTCGACCGTTTCTGTGATGCCATGATTGCCATCCGCCAGGAAATTGAAGCAATTGAATCGGGTCAAGTAGACCAAACCGACAATCAGCTGAAGAATGCTCCCCATACTGCAGAAGCCTTGATGGTCATTGAATGGTCCCATCCCTATACCCGTGAGGAAGCGGCATACCCGGCACCTTGGTTAAGGGAACACAAGTTTTGGCCTGTGGTAGGGCGCATTGATAATGCCTTTGGGGATAGGAATTTGGTTTGTTCTTGTGAGGGGATGGAGGCATATATCTAACCCCAGAGTCAAGCGGGGAGTGTGGGGAGTGTGGGAGGTGTGGGAGGTGTGGGGAGATGGGGAGATTTTTATTAAGGGTAATTATCCTGACATGATATAACTCCCTTACTTATTAAGGGGGTTTACGAGGATTCCGACTCCCTCGGTGCGCTTACAGTCGTCGAATTAAATTCGCCACGGGTCGCACCGCTCCCGACTCCCTCGGTGCGCTTACAGTCGTCGAATTAAATTCGCCACGGGTCGCACCGCTCCCGACTCCCGACTGAGTATTAACGAGGGGAACCAAACACCTGCACCCAGTAGTGGCGATAGGGACTGGAAGGGTCGCTGACATAACCAAAGCCAATTTCTTGATACTGAGGCTTGAGTATATTACGGCGATGACCAGTGCTTTTCATCCATTGCCTAATAGTTTGAGCAGGAGTCGAGTAACCTGCGGCGATGTTTTCACCAACATAGGAATAGAGGTAACCTGCTGCTTTAGCGCGATCGCTTATTTTAGAACCATCTGAACCAGTATGGCTGAAAAAACCATTGCGCACCATATCTTCAGCGTGTAGCTGTGCGGCTTGAGTTAGCTCAGCAGAAAGCTGTAATGGTGGCAAGCCAGCTTTTCGCCGTTCAGCATTGGTTAGTCCAAGCAACTCAGTATTGAATTTAGCTAAGGATGAGCTACTGGTTAGCACAGTTATCTGCTCCTGAGAACCTCTCTGGAGAGTGTTATTGGAGTAAGGGTTAGCCAGAACTGAGCTAGACTGAAGCGCTATTTCAAATAATCCGAGCAAACTAAGCGGAGCAATTGCCCAAAATTGAATTCTATGCATAAATTACCTCATGGGTCAATATCTGCAACAGATCTGATTGCACCCGGTAGCCATTAATATGGCGCTAGATATATATAGCAATCCGATTCAGCTTTTCAAGGGGATTGCTCTATCTATCGACTAAGCCTCCCCTGAAAAGGTTCCCTAATTTTGAGGTTTATGGGAATTTCCCAGAGGATGGTTTTGTGCGTTCGCGTAGCGTGGCCGAAAGGCCAATCGCTTAGTGTGGCCGAAAGGCGATCGCATTTTCATTCCTTGATTATCATGCCTTTTTATAACTATTAATAGTTAAATTTATATCAGCTATTATTTATCAGTTATCATCTATCAGTTATCATCTATCAGTTATCATCTATCAGTTATCAGTTATCAGTTATCATCTATCAGTTATCAGCATTCAGCTTATGGGCTAATTCACAGGCTAGAAGCCTGTGCCACGCTACTTGAGATGCTTTTGAACAAGCGATGCAGCGCCGACCTGCGGGGGTTTCCCCCACTCGCGCTTTGCATCAAGAAAACAGGTAATCATTTTTTTGATCTGCTCAGAGCTGACCGCTGATAGCTGACCGCTGATAGCTGAAGGCTGAATGCTGACTGCTGACACTCTTGAAAAATAACTTTTCTAAGCACGATGACGAATTACTCCCGGTAACTGTCGCAGCACATCATTTTTATATCGAGCGAACTTTTTAATGGCATCTTGATTGACAATATTCTTTTTAGGAAGATTAACCGTAATCGTTCCTTCCATTTGCCATGGGTCAAAGTTTTCCCAGTTTTCAAAGTAGGCTTGCAAGTACAGCCAATAGGCTAGATCGATTTGAGCATCGTATACAATTAGGATACATGGCATTGGTTCTTTTAACCATTGCTCTATGTCTGAGCGTCCTAGGGGAAAGCCTATGGTTTCTTGGTCGGCGGCTAGCATGCTCAGAAAATCCGTTGCCTTTAGCTTGACGTAAATTTTACCATTTTCAAGTTCACAATTGGCATCATAGGTAAAGATAATCAGGTCAAAACCATAAGTGTACTCAAGCTCAACTCGTTCTACTGAGTAACCACATAAGAATATATATCGTTCCACATAATTGATACTGAGATCAGCAATAATTTGTTCTCTCGGTCGTTTATTTTTATTCATTGACCGGAAGGAATAAAAATGGTTTACTCTATAGCTTACAGCAGTTTTCAATTGGGTCAGTACTTTCGTTCTGGGTTGCGCGGGAGTCGGGAGCGGTGCGACCCGTGGCGAATTTAATTCGACGACTGTAAGCGCACCGAGGGAGTCGGGAGTGGAAAAAAATCCTGTGTACCTCACTCCTGATGACAATTGGTATAGATCATCATAGTTTAGCTTGAAATAAAAGCGATCGCTTATCACCGTAGACAAGCGATCGCTTTTATTATTCAGAGATTATCCAATGAAAAATCCGATTTAACTACCAGCTAGGACAAAATCCACTTCATCAGCTCCGCCAGTTTGATCTTGACCGGAGGTAATTTGTTCCCCATTCACTTCAACAGCGAAGGGTGTGCTGTGTGACAGCTCCTACACTGATTCTATAGAATCAGTGTAGGCAACAAGCGCCAATCCAGCTATTGCTTAGGAGGCGCTGGGCTTTAAGAACGGACTGCCCTCTCTTGATGCAATAGCGAGTGGGGGAAACCCCCAAGACCGCTTAGGTGCGCTTACAGTCGTCGAATTAAATTCGCCACGGGTCGCACCTCTGCATCGCTGCCGCTCTATTTTCTTGGTCTTTTTTTTAAGACTGTTTTGCTAACAAACCAGCATTTAAGGCCGTAGGCCACGCTACGCGAACGGCTTTGTTTATCAGTAAATATATTATAGCAATTCCATGCATACCCTGTGCAAAATTCATCCCTGGAATTACCGTAAGTAGACGGGAGCCTTATTTCAGACAACTTAAAACTATTACTCATAACCTACCGATTAGTTTGGCTCCCGTCTACAAGGTTTCGTCCCCCACACTCACGTAACACGATCGCAGTTATGGGGCTTCTTTTGCCGCAAGCTAAATTGATATTGTAATCCGTTGCATCAGGAGTATATCCCACGCTAGCCACCATCTTACGACCCTCATCGGTATAGATGAACGCCAACACGGTTGCGGAAATAATCCACAGCCATTTTAGTTCCGACCGCACCTACTGCTGCTATACCAGCACCCATTAGTATGTTGCGCAGTTTACTCATTTGTTGTTTTGACCTATGACTATATAAATAGTACCAGATTAAGACAGGTAAGTGTGGGAGGTGTGGGAGGTGTGGGAAGTGTGGGAAGTATGGGAAGTGTGGGGAGATGGGGAGATGGGGAGATGGGGAGCTAGCATTGAGAACTACTATAAATTCTGGATCACAAAGGGTTTGATGGCACTACTACTCCACTGATTCTGGAGTTTCTCAACTACAAATGGCCGAATTACAAACTTAGGGGGAACACCGTTATGTACATCAATCCGTAGGAAAGTATGAGGAGAGCGCACTGTTCTGCCTTTACCTTTGCGTCCGATAAATAAAAGCGATCGCGCCACCATTTGAACATAACCTCCCCGACTAATTTCCATCAGTTCAACCCCATCTTTGCGCTGACGCCGCAAACCAGCACCACTGCCGCCACAGACCAGCCAATTTAAATTGGAGTCAGCATGTTTAGTATCAAGGGTACGCAAATGCTCAAAACAATGGGCGTGTCCACTTAAGATGAAATCTACCAGTGGGCGTTTTTCCGGTAGGGAACCAAGAGCAGCAGCCACCTGAGCGAATACTTGGCGTAAATGGCCACGAACTGCGATCGCATCTGGCTGCTCCCATCGGGTTGTTTCCGTTGAATAGGGAGAGTGATGAAGATAGATCACTCGTCCCCGTACCTGAGGATCATGCCAAGAATCAATTAACCGTTGCTGTAACCAGTCTAGTTGCTCTAGGTCAGGATCAGCCTTAGGTTTAGACGAAGAGCCAGAAATACAAAACGTATTGGAATCAAGGGCAAAAAAGTCAATGCCACCATATCTAAAGGTATAGTAGCGATTAGGTAGACGGGTAAAGTGACCAGGTTGGTAGCGCAGGCATCTTCCCGTTTCGGTCTTGGCAGTATAGTGTTGGTTGAGGTACTCAGCTAAATTACTGCGCTTGTGAGGTTGACTCAAGCAATCAAGAAAAGCTTGAGCATAGGCTTTGCCTTGGTTAGAACTATCCCAACCTAGCGTCAACCCTAACTGAGATTTTAACCAACGGCGTAGAGGTAAACTTAACTGAGCAAATAATCTGGGCAGAAACGTCAGGTCATAGTAATCATGATTTCCTGGTACAGGGAAAATCGGGTGATTAAAGACTAGTCGAGTAGTGTCAGTTTTTTTGACAGGACTCCTAATACCAAAAACCTCTCGGTAGAATTTAAGAAATTTCTCCAGATAAAACTCACCCGACCCAAAGGGATAAACGAGATCCCCTGTGTGTAACGTAAAGCAACAAGTATCCATGTGCTCACGTAATTGTTGAGCAATTTGTGCTTGCAGCTTCTCTCCATATTTCGTATCTGAATCCGTATCCCCAAGGACTAGAAATGAAAATTCTGGACGTTCATTTTGACCATCATCAAGGACTAACTGAGTTTGGTCAATTCCCTCCTTGATAATCCCAGGATTACGCCAGCATAAGCACTGGTTGATTGTAGCGATTTTAGTAGCAATAGGTGGGTCATATAGCATGTTTAAAATAGGTGAGGTAGATTTGGGATTTTAGGGAATCGGGAGTCGGGAGCGGTGCGACCCGTGGCGAATTTAATTCTTAATGCGGAAAGCGCACCGAGGGAGTCGGGAGCGGTGCGACCCGTGGCGAATTTAATTCTTAATGCGGAAAGCGCACCGAGGGAGTCGGGAGCGGTGCGACCCGTGGCGAATTTAATTCTTAATGCGGAAAGCGCACCGAGGGAGTCGGGAGTAGTGGATAATAATTAACGACAATAGTATCAGTAAAAATACGTTTTAAAAAGGTATTTAAATAACATAAAATAGTTTGTTTGAGGTTATTTAAAGCATTTTTAATATAATTTAATTAATAAAAATATACAACAACTATAAAATCAATTTTTTCATTTTAAATAATCAATAACTTAGCTTGAATCCCAACTGCTCCCGATTCCCGATTCCCGATTCCCGATTCCCGATTCCCGATTCCCGATTCCCTTTTACTTGAACAATGTCGGGGTAAGGTTCTCCTCCTCATCCATATCCTGTTGTTGAGGATTGCCTTTGTAACCGGATTTGTAGTACTTGTAAGGGCTAAGAGAGTCACCTTTAACACCATTAGCAACAATGCCTAAAACCTGAATTTGAGACAGTTTCAGATTCTCAAGAGCTTGGGTCAGAGCAGAACGATATGTTTTCCCAACGCGAGTTACCAGAATCAACCCATCGGTGTGAGGAGTAAGCAAGGTAGCGTCTGCTAATCCCAAAACTGAGGGAGTATCATAAATTACGAGGTCAAAGGTTTCGTGGAAACCTGCCATCAATTGTGTCATTTTATGGGAATATATCAGCTTGGTAGGATCTGGAACAAGTTGACCTGAGGTTAGGACTGATAAGCCAGCTACAGGTAACTTTTGCTCAATTACGTCTTCAGGGGATAGGGTTTGGAGAATTAAATTACTTAATCCCAACTGGTTGGATAATTGCAATCTTGGATGAACTTGGGGTTTACGCAAATCGGCATCAACTAATAACACCTTTTTCCCTATGGCTGCCGCTGTTTGAGCCAGGTAAATAGCAATGGTTGACTTACCATCCCCAGGCAGAGCTGAACTGATTGCCAGAGAACGGATTGGGCGGTCTGAACTCAGTAATTGAATATTGGTATAGAGTACTCGTAGGGCTTCCAAAAAGTGTGAGGATTGGGAGTCCCCATAATAGATGTAAGGCGTTGATTTTGGCTTCAAAGCTGGTATTAGCCACGTAAAAGGTTTAGACAATAAACCTCCTACTTTGGCTAGGGAGTTATTACTTGGCGTTGCTGCTATTTGTTTATTAATGGGGATATTCCCTAACAAATGGAGTTTGCTTTGCTGTTTTAGTTCCAGGGCAGTGTGATAAACGTGATCTAATTTTTCCAATATTAAAGCAACACCAATGCCTACAGCAATACTAGCTACAGCTCCCAAGGTTAGACTACGTTGGATATTAGGAGAGATGGGAGCCACTGGCCGAACTGGGGCTTCAATTACTTCCCAAGGAATCTCAGTTTGGGCGGCTTCGATTTGCAAGGTTTCCCAGGTAGCCCGAAAACGGTTTAACCCCTCAGTAGCAATTTGTATTTCTAGCTCTAAGTCGGTATATTGTCTGGTTAAAGCAGGCATTTGTTTAGCCTGTTGTTTTAGCTGTTTTTGGGCAACTAATAAGGTTTGACGTTGGGTTTCAAGCCTTTGCACTTCAGTTACAGCTTCTGCTAACTTGGATCCTAAAATTCGCTCTGCTTCTTGCTCTAGGATCGGCAGGAGGTTTTGCCGTTGATTTTGCAGAAGTCGAATCGCCGTGCTTTGTGGTTGGAAGCGAGTTAATTCCGCAGCAATTTGCGTTTCCACCTCTCTTAACTGACCAATAATTTGCTGATATAGTCGAGCTTCGCTAAGAGCGGCCACAGCCCCAGTTTCTTCTTGTAGAGAACCAAGATTGAAGCGGCTTTTAGCTAATTGTTGTTCAAGGGCTAAGTTTTCCTGCTTCAAGGCGGTAATTTGAGAAGCGATTAGTTCAGCTTGGCTGTCTGGGTTAGTAAACTGATATCGCTCTCGAAAGGCTTGTAATTGGTTTTGCAGTTCATTTACCCTGGCTTGTAAAGATGGTAACTGGTTTTCAATGAATTGAATCCCTTGGCGTAAGTTAGTCTGGCGCTCGTTCAGGGAGTAGTTCAGGTAGACTTTGGCTAATTGCTCTAAAATAGTGAGGATCAGATCCGGATCGTTTCCCTGGTAGCTGATTTCCAAGATCTTAGTTTTCCCTAAGCGAGTAATTTTTAAATTGCCAATTAGGGAATTATAACTAATTTCGGGATAGGTTTTTTGTACTTCTGCGAGCACTACTTCCATTAGCTCAGGACTACGCAGGACTTGAATTTGGGTTTGGTAGTCTAAACTAGATTTAATGTTTTGGTTCCCTAAACCAGGCGTTAAATTGCCTAAGTCATTTTCAGCATTAACAGGCTCTACTAAAATCCGAAATTTGCTTTGGTAACTTGGCTCTTCATTTAAAGTTCTCGGGATGACGAAGGATATCCCTGTCACTGTTACCCCTACAATGACTACTCCTCGCCGTCGCGCCACCGCAAACCAACGGCCCAAATCCCACTCACTGTCTTCTGATTCTAACCACGGTGACCCTTGAGGTAAAGGGGGAAAGCTACCGTTACTACTCGGAACTGAGGGAGGAGAGGGAGAAAAGTTATGAACCATTGAGTTTCGCTTCCAATTTAATCAAGGGGATGCTAGAACAGTTGACTACACAAGAGTTTGTTGGTACCGGTTATACAGAGATATGGCACCTTCAATTAAAAGCTCTAAAATTTATAATTCAGCAGTCATGATTCAGGATTAATAATAAATAATTTTTAATGGTTTTATTATCAATACTTTTTAAGGTATTTATATAGATCTAATTTAAAACAAGGAACGTAAAGGATTAAAAATTTTTAAAATTGGTTCTAAAATGTTAGATATGGTATCAGTAATTTGGGTATAACTGGAGCGACCAGCAATGATAATATCGTTCTGGGATAGCAGAGGGTTAGTTTGGGGATCAATTCCTTGTTTAAAATTGACTTCGATTTCCCTTCGCGTTAGGCTACCATCAGGATTAAAACGAATTAGCTCCACAATTTTTTCTGCTCGCTCATTAAATCCACCCACAGAAAGCAACGCTTCATTAAGAGTGGTATTAGATGGCATTTCGACTGTTCCTGGTTGTTTCACTTCTCCAGCAACATTGACCCGAATTACATCTGGAGAAAGGTTAGTCGAGGCAATTTGAGCAGCTTCTACGGCGGTAATTTCTGTGGCAGTAGGAATAATCACTGTGTCTCCCTTTTGCAAGGCCAAATCTTGACTGAGGTCGCCATCTTGTAATAATTTCCAGAGGTTAATGTTAATCAGCTGTTCTGTGCCATCGCGAGTGGGGCGACGCACTTGAATTTCCCGCACGTTAGCTGAGGGTTTAATGCCTCCGGCGGTTTGAATCGCTTGACTAACTGTGGGGCGACTAGTGCCGTTTTGTCCTCCTTCTAGGCGGTAAGCGCCTGGTCGAAAGACTTCCCCTACCACAGCAACATCAGATATTTCCTCAGTGCTAGCCAGGTTAGACGCTGCGAGTTGAGCGGTTTTGGCTAAGTCCACCTCAGTGGTGGTTGGAATCATAATTACATCCCCATCCCGCAAAATCAGGTTTTGACTCAAATCACCTGCTTGCAGCAGTTGTGAGAGATTGACGGTAATAGTGTCGGTGATACCAGAAGGTTGAGTACGCCGAATTTCGACTCGCTCTAAATCCGCCGATTGGGTCATACCTCCAGCAAGCTGCACCGCTTGAGCGAGACTGGGAAACTGAGCATTATTGATTAAAGGTAAAACGTAGGAGCCTGGTTGTTTAATTTCCCCAGAAATAGCGATTTGTAACGGGCGGGGTTGTAGTAAACTAACCGTGATCGCAGGAGAACGCAATTCCGATTGATATTTAGCTGCGATCGCGATTTCGGCTTCTTCTAAGGTCATGCCGTCAACGGTCAGTTTCCCAACTAAGGGCAACTTCAGAGAGCCATCCACACCAACCTGTTGTTGGCCACTAAACTCCGGAACCCTGAAAATAGTAATTAGAATCAAATCACCTGCACCAAGGGTATAAGTCTGGTCTATAACGGGGCTAACTGGCTCTACAGCAGGTACAGGAGTGGTAAAATCAGTAGGATAGGGGGATGGTAGTGTCTGGGTAGGTTTACCAAAGGTCGGCAGAGGTACGATTTCTGTGGGACCTTGGGACGATGGTAGTGTCTGGGTAGGTTGCTCAAAGGTGGGCACAGGTAGGGTTTCTGTGGACTGACCTTGGGACGACTGACCTTGGGACGACTGACCTTGGGACGGTGTTGGTGTAGATTGAGCAATAGTCGATTGAGCAATAGTCGATTGAGCAAGAGTCGGAGCAGGTAGAATCTCCCTCAGCTGTTCACCATTAGGCAGTAATTCCCTGAATGTAACCATAGCTAACTTCCCAGAAGCAGCTAAGTTGGCATCGGCAAGGATAATCTCAGGATGATCCTCTACTTGATTAGACCTCTGGGACAATAGACCTTTTGCAAAAGTATTTTTCTGATACTGTTCTTGATGGAATAGCGAGTGGGGAGGAGCTGTGTGGGTCACCTGCGTCCGCACCTTGTAAACCCCTTGGGAACCCTCTTTGGCCGACTGCATCGCTTTTCGTGAATTCTTGTTCACTGTTGCCTGTTCCCAGATCCGCTGTTCCCTCTTCTGAAAGAAGTCTAATGAACCACTAACCCAAGTCACGTCTGAGCTAAAGCTTAATTTCCCCAGAGGTCTATTGGTATTGTTGGCATTTGCTACCAACTCCGATTTCGTTTGTTTCTCCACCTTAGCTATCCCTGGAGCTGGTATTTCAGATTGTGCTGTCACTAATTCTGGAGTGGGAGCACCTGGCAAAGGGAGGGAACTTTGGCTAACTGGGGTAAACGTGGAAATCATCTGAGCTCGGGGTTTTTTCGGTACCTTCACTGGAGCTGCATCGACTGTAAAGACAATCTCGGGATGATCCTCTGCTTGATTAGACATCTGGTAAAACGAGCCATTAACCCAAGTCACCTCTGAGCTAAAGGTTAATTTCTCCAGAGGTCTATTGGTATTGTTGGCATTTGCTCCTAACTCCGATTTCTTTTGTTTCTCCACCTTAGCTATTGGGGAAATCATCTCAGCTTGCGGTGTTTTCGGTACTTTCACTGGAGCTGCATCGACTGTTTCAAATCGCATTGTGAGCAAATCACCGCCAACGGAGCGAGCAACAATTCGATCAATCGGTAGTGTTTTAACTATCTCTGGCGGAATAACGGTTGTAGGAGGAAGGGATGGTTGAATCTTTGCAAAGTTTTTTGGGCTAACGGTTTGTCGGGTGAGCCCTGGTAGGGTTGGCTGTGAATTACTTTGGTTTAACTGAGATTGGGTAAGGGAAAACTTTGGCTTAGCAAACGTTTGTGGTAAAGTAACGGTTGGTGACTTTGGCAGATTGGTATCGTTTTTTCCTTGATTGGAGTAACTGACCTTTCTTGATTGATCACCAGAAATCAGTTGGACAATAGGATGATCGTTGTAATTCCAATTGTTACTCAGCCCAAACCCTAAAGAATAGCTAGCGGCGGCTGACATCGGAATCAGTACTAAGGCTCTAAGCATAAGATTATTTTATCGACTTCAACAAACTCCAATTTTTGGAATAAGCACCTCGAAAATTTGATCACTAAGGTTTATCCAGCAACAGAAAATTTGCTGATTATACAGTAAAAAAATTTATCTAAAACCAGTTATGGATTTGTTAACCTAACGTTGTTAATCTAACTTGGGTTAGTTTTGTCTTGGCAGTAATGTTGAGCTGTTACCAATAGCTTTTGAAAGTTCAATACTACTTATAGTAACTAAATATAGTTAAAGAGTCACTACGGGGAGATGCTGAGGGTAACTGTCACGGACCTAAGTTAATGCACCTCTATCCTTAATACTGGTCTTAGTGTAGTTATCAGGATTATTCCCTACAGGATTCTTTTGCTGCAATCATTAGACCTCTTGCAAAAGTATTTTTCTGATAGTGTTCTTGATGCAATAGCGAGTGGGGGAAACCACGGCAGTCGCTCATGGGGGAGACCCCCAAGACCGCGCTGCCTTCCCAAGACCGTAATGGTGCGTTTTCCGTAGGCGAATTAAATTCGCCACGGGTCGCACCTCTGCATCGCTTTGCGTCAATTTTTGTCCACTGTTCCGGTGATCCGCTGTTCCCTGTTCCCGACAACTGCCGCGAAGTCTATTGAGAACCCTGCCCGGATGATAGCATTGCTAAGACGTTAAAGTGACGGTTCTTTTGTCAATAAGTAATTATACTTGATTATAGCAGTTTGACCTTGGGTGAGGTACTTTCGTCTTGGGTTAATGGGAATAGGGAATAGGGAACAGGGAATAGGGAACAGGGAATAGGGAACAGGGAATAGGGAACAGGGAATAGGGAATAGGGAAAAAATTATGTGTACCTGATTACTATGAGAAACGCTATATTTCTAAAATAGTCTCTAAATCTTGGCCAAGAAATATAATACCAATTCTTCGCGCTCACACCGCTACACATCAATTTCATCTTAACCTGGCAGTGAGTATCGGCACAGAGTTCGTAACCGTCAACATTAAATCGGCGTCGGTTCCGCAAGGCGTAGGTGCGAGCAATAATGCTCTGAGCAGCTACGGTTGAATAGCGTGCTCCAGCTCCA
>NZ_JAAHIE010000209.1:0-11702 GCF_010671945.1 Moorena sp. SIO4E2 | reverse complement strand
TTAAGCTTACAGCTATGGTGATCGGAACAATCATCCACTGTGGGAATAGTTTAGTCATTGTCATCCCCTAAAGTCTTGTGATCTATTACTAATACACTTGTCCTAGATTACTTGACTATCTAGAATTAAATTTGTTTCGGGTAAGCTATCAGCTATCAGTTATCAGCTATCAGCTATCAGCTATCAGCTATCAGCTATCAGTTATCAGCTATAAGCTATCAGCTATAAGCTATCAGTTATCAGCTATCAGCTATCAGTTATCAGTCAAAGGCTGACGGCTGACGGCTGACGGCTGACGGCACCTCAAGTAGCTTGCGCGTAGCGCATATGCTTACTCTAGTCCCATTAACCCCAAGGGCGGGGTACCTCACCCAATTGAAAACTGCTATATAATAATGAGGCTGATTTCATAGCGGATCAGTGCTCTCGCCGGTATTCAACCGGTTGAGTCTGGACGTACTTATATATAGTCATCAGGTGTTTGCCCCAAAAAATGGTATGAAGCAAAATCTGCGATAATCTCGCCCTTATTTGCTTACTGATCCTTGAAATCAGTGTTCACAGTCATTAAAAAGCCAAAAATCGCAGCCTGAGCATTAAATATGGCTAGCCCCACTCTAAAAACAGGTCACAACCGAGAAGGTAGCTGGTATTTTCCGCTGCGACTGAACTTGGTTCTGCCACTGGTGACTAGGCGTTGCGTGGCAGCGCTTTTGGAAGTATCGCTGGTAACTACTAGTGCATTGCTCCCTTACGGGATTGGTTTGTATGCAGAAAAATACTCGAAGGCAGAACCAGTTCCCCTTAACCCAGTGTTGGGGGCAACCCAGAATGCGATCGCAAAAACTCTAGCTTACCCCCGCCTACAACTAACCAAGCGAGTCACTCCCCTGACCAATTTTTTTTGGTGTGCTTCGTTAGTGATGCCAGTAGGAGTAACCCTATGGCAACTTTATCTGCTGGGAAAAACTGGTCAAACTACTCCCAAAGGTTGGTTTGGAGTGCGAGTGGTTACCGCTTCGGGAAAACCCCCTGGTTTGATCGGTGCGGTGTGGCGTGAGGCAGTGGGACGCTGGGGATTACCACTGGGAAGTGCTTATTTACTCTGGCGCTACACTGGAGCGTTTCCTGACTTGGTGATTTTGTTGGGATTGGCAGGATTGATGCTATTGGCAGAGAGTTTTTGTTCTGTATTAAATCCTCAACATCGCAGCCTCCACGACTACATAGCCGGAACTTATGTCTCGGATTCCTCTCGGTTGCTCTTACCGTACTGGTCAAGTTTTGAATCCTCCCCAACACCCGAGTATGAAGAGGTTGAGCTAGAGGAGGAAACTGATGGGCAATGGTCTAATCACCAGGAAGCTACCTCGGGTTACCGTAGCGCAACAGTTAATCCCATTACCCTGATCTCATTATCGCAACAGCACTCCCCCAATCTTTGGTTGTGGATGCGCCGACATCCCGGTCTTACTCTGCTAATTGTTACCTTTGGCGGGATGGGTTCTGTACTGGGCACGTTTGTGGGAACCCAAATCTATATTCAAAGTCAGGCCAATTGGCGAGCGTTCAATCAGCAGAAAAATGAGGTCTTTCTGACCTTAGTGAAACAATTAAGCTCTACTGATAGCACTGCTCAAGAAAAACGTTTGGGATCAATTCTGGCTCTAGGTAGGATAGACGACCATCGTGCTGTACCGTTTCTGGTGGATTTGCTGGGTCAGGAAAATACCCCTAGCTTGATTGATACCCTCCAACAAACTTTGGTCAGTAAAGGTGTTCAACCCCTTCCCCATCTACGAATATTGAATCAATCTTTGGCAAACGACCAGAAAACCCTAACCAGGGAAGGTAAACCAGGGGTTGGGGGAGTGCTAGCGGTGCGGCACCGAGCAACTAAGCAAGCTATCTCGAAAATTCTGACTATCTACGACGGTCAAGTGCATAATGCTAACCTGAGCTATATTAACCTCAGTAAGGTTAATCAGGGTTATGGCTATTTTAATCCAATTCTGGACAACCTGAATTTGTCGGGCATTAATTTCCGCTACGCTAATTTGTCCGGTGCTAATTTGCAGGGTAGTCGCTTCTATGGCCCTGGTGAGGATCAACATTTTGGCACTTTTGATGATTGGGTCAGCGACTTCAGCGGAGCTGATCTGAGGGCAGTTAACCTCACTGGTGCTATTCTCGATAATGTCTTGATGAATCGCACCAATTTAATCGGGGCAACCCTGAACCGAGCTAGATTTTATAACAGCAGCCTGATCGGTGCCAATCTCAGCAGTGCCCAGTTGATTAATGCTGATTTCCGTAGAGCTATCTTAGAAAATGCTAGCCTGACAGGAGCCAATTTGGGGGAAGCAAAATTCAGTCTCTCTAGTCTCCATGGTGCTCGTTTGGGCAAAGTTAGTGCTGTGAGGAGTGATTTCTCTTCTGCTGATTTAAGTCAATCAAGCTGGCAAGGAGCGAATCTTTCTAGGGCAAATTTGAGTAATGCTAATCTCAAAAATGTTGATTTCAATTCAACCCAATTGGTAGGGGCTAATTTACGCAATGCTAAGCTGTACAATGCTAAGCTACGTTACGCTAATCTCAGTGCTGCGGATTTGCGAGGGGCTAATTTAGCTGGAGCAGATTTTAAGGGAGTTACCTTTGCTATGGCTAAACAGACTAAGGCTAATCAATTTATTACTTTGCCTCCACCTAAATCGAATTTAGCCCGGATCAAGGGGGTTGATTTTGCTAATGTTAAAAATTTAGATGAGCAGCAACTTCGATATATTTGTACCTATGGTGGACTTCATCCTCGATGTTTGTGACACTCTTTTAGAGTAGGGAACAGGGAACAGGGAATCGGAACCCACCCCTAACCCCTCCCAGGAGGGGAACGGGAATCGGGAGTCGGGAATCGGGAATCGGGAGTAGGGAGTAGGGAGTAGGGAGTAGGGAGTAGGGAGTAGGGAATCGGGAGTAGGGAATCGGGAGTCGGGGTAAGCTATCAGCTATCAGCTATCAGTAACGGGCAAGATGCCCGTTCCACCCACCGGGTCAAAAAGCTTTTAGGAGATGCACCCAACAAGGAAGAAACAAGTGGTAATAAACAAGTGGGAAAAAATCAAGTAGGCTAAAGTTTTTAACAAGAGAAAAAATTAGCGATGCTCGGTAAGATCCGCTACGCGATGCTCGGTAAGATCCGCTACGCGATCGCATAAATTCAAAAGTTACTGAGTCGATTCACTATCTTCGAGTTGACTTCAGTTTAAAACCCGCTTAACCACCATAGTTATTGCTTAATTGATTGCGTTTGATGTCAAGTTAACTATCAACAGTAAAAAAAACAAACATCAACCTGTATATTAGGTTTGTATAGCGTTTTTCATAGCTATGAGGTATATTCAATTTTATTACCTCTGTTCCCTGTTCCCTATTCCCTGTTGCCTTTGCTATATTAGTTTCACCGCAGCAATTAAGCTAAGATAAGCGAGAAAGCAGCCATCATTAGAATTAGGTATTGAGGAGTTGAGGAAATGGGTAATGCTATTGGTTTATTGTCCACACTAGGAACGCTAGTGCTGGTGAGTCTGGCTAGTTTAATGATTAAGTCGCAACCAGCATTTGCTCAAGCTGCCTACGGAAGTTATGTGGGAATCGGTCCTACGTTTGGTATTACAAAGGATGATGATGGAGAAGGTCAGCAAATTGGTGGATTAATTGCGTTTCGCTACAAATTCCTAGAAATCCCCATTTCCTTCCGGACACAAGCCCTGATTGGTGCTGGCACTGCTATTGTGCCAACAATTTCCTACGATTTCCCCCTTAACTGGCAAACCGATGCTTACGTGGGAGCAGGGGCTGTATTTGCTAGCGGTCACTCTCCCTCACCAGTAGGAGATAAGACAAGTTTTGCTATACAACCTGGTATTGATTTTATGATTCCTAATAGCCAAACGGTTTTGTTTGGTAATGCGATTATTGCTTTTGATGCCTATCGGGAGGGTGGCGGCGTGGCTGCCTCTGTTCAAGGTGGATTTGGTTTAAGATTTTAGTTTGAATCGTCGGGAGTCGGGAGTCGGGAGTCGGGAGTCGGGAGTCGGGAGTCGGGAGTCGGGAATATTTGCTCAGAAATGTTGAATCGAGTAGTAAACGATTACCAACATGGCTGATGTCTGTCTATCGTTGTTGTCAACACAGACATTCTTCCCCCTGTTCCCAGATCCGCTGTTCCCTATTCCCTATTCCAAAGTTCAACAAGTCTGCTTTTTACTTCAATTCAAAATAGCCCCGTCCGGTATAGTTTCTTGTTTCATTGTCCAAAATTGGCTCAGTACATGAATTTGCTTTAATCCCACAATTAAATTCAAACCAGGTATGAAAATCCACCACACTACCAGAGGTTCTGTGAGTCCTTCTTGTCGATACAGTTGGTTAACTGTGCGGTAAAGCCTGAACTGCACAATGTAAATCCAAACGATACCGACCAGGGAAAACCAACCAAACCACCCAGGCACATCGGGATCTAATATCCATAAGGCTTGTGGAACGGCGACACCTAAAAGGAACGGTAGTAAACACAGGTTACCGGACCAACCAGAATTGTTATAGTCTCGCAACTCTTCCTGAATGATCCACTTGTACCAACCGTAATACAGCGTTAATGTGGCTACGGATAGCAGCATCACTTTTACCAGAGGACGGGGTTTCCCAAGAGGTTGGTCAGACATAAGGCAAAACTATTGGATCGGAACATCACTCTGTATTTTAAAATCCCTTAACGTAAGCATTCAGCTATCAGCCTAAGCGCTACGCGCACGCTACGCGAACAGCTATCAGCTATCAGCCTAAGCGCTACGCGCACGCTACGCGAACAGCTATCAGCTATCAGCTATTAGCGAACAGCGATTAGCGCTACGCGCACGCTACGCGAACAGCTATCAGCTATCAGCTAATGCACTACAGATGGTGCACTACAGATGGTGCTATCAGCCATTCGCGTAGCGTGGCCTTGGCCTTTGGCCACGCTACGCGAATGGCCAAGGCTTGTGGCTGACGGCTGACGGCTGACGGCTGAATGCTTACCCCTTAACAAAAATTAATACAATTTAAGGTAGAATGACTAAACGTTGGACTGAGGCAGAGTAAGAACAAACACCATGGTAAAAGCACAAATTGGGATTATTGGCGGTAGCGGACTTTACAAAATGGCTGCTCTCAAGGATGTGCAGGAGGTACCGATTGACACCCCCTTTGGTCCTCCGTCCGATGCCGTGATGCTGGGAACCTTAGAAGGAACTACTGTAGCTTTCCTAGCTCGTCATGGTCGCAATCATCATCTGATGCCTTCAGAGTTACCCTTCCGAGCCAATATCTATGCCATGAAGCAGTTAGGCGTGGAGTATATCATCTCTGCCTCAGCAGTGGGTTCTCTCCAGGAAGAGGTCAAACCGTTAGATATGCTGGTACCGGATCAGTTTATTGACCGCACGAAGAATCGGGTTTCCACCTTTTTCGGGGACGGGATTGTGGCTCATATTGGGTTTGGACACCCGGTGTGCAACCAACTGGCGGGAATTTTAGTGGATGCGATCGCAAGTTTGGAGTTACCAGAGGTTACCGTACATAACGGTGGCACTTATCTGTGCATGGAGGGGCCAGCATTTTCCACCATGGCCGAATCTAATCTCTACCGCAGTTGGGGCGCAAAAGTAATTGGCATGACCAACTTGCCAGAGGCCAAGTTAGCACGGGAAGCCGAAATTGCCTATGCTACCCTAGCCCTCGTCACCGATTATGATTGCTGGCATGAGGATCATGACCATGTCACCGTGAATATGATACTTGATAATCTACAGCGCAATGCGATTAATGCTCAGAAGGTGATTCAAGAAACAGTGCGCCGGTTAGTTGATAATCCACCGGTTTCTAAAGCCCATTCCGCCTTGAAGCATGCTATTTTCACTCCCTTAGATCAGGCTCCAGAAGCAACTAAGGAGAAGTTGGAGTTGATATTGCGGAAGTATTTGTAAAACTGGAAAGAGCTAAAGGTGGCGCTGGATATATATAGCAATTATCTTTCCCATGAGGTACAAAGGGATCCCCCTAAATCCCCCTTAAAAAGGGGGACTTTGAGGTTGATAAGTGTACCTGATACATGCAATAAACGCTATATATAGCGTTTCTATCAAGGAAGCAGGGACTGAGGCCGTGGGCCACGCTACGCGAAGGGAACAGGGAAAAGTAGGAAAGAGCTTGGATAATTTTTTCCCACTCCCTCGGTGCGCTTTCCGCATTAAGAATTAAATTCGCCACGGGTCGCACCGCTCCCGACTCCCGATTCCCGATTCCCGATTCCCGATTCCCGATTCCCGATTCCCTAAAACCCAATAATTAACACCTCACCCCAATAAAAATTGCTATTAAAAATGAGAAATGATCTACAGCAATCCCTAACTCGAAGTTATATAGACCCCTCGAATCTGAGTATTTTCCAAAGAATTCTGTTAACGACAGATGGCACAGTAACAGATATGTTGGAAGCCTATCTGTTTGAACAGATTCGTCTAGTTAAGTTGTCGGAAGAATTGGTAACAACAACTTATGATATCGACCCAATGGAATTAGATAAAGGAAGTTCAGTACTTGATAGAAAAATACTATTACAGGGTAAAATAAGTCGCAAGAATTATATCTATGCTGAGTCAATTATTGTTATTGATCGCCTAGATGATTACTTTCAAAAAGATTTACTGAAAACTAAAACTCCCATCGGCAAAATCTGGCGAGAGCAGAGATTCGAGACCTTTAAAGAAATTGTGGATACTGGCAAAAAGCCAGCTAACGAATTAGCTGATTATTTTGAGATTGAACCGGAAGCAAATTTACTTTTTCGTACCTATTGCGTCTTTTCTAATCGCCAATCGGTGATGATGATTAGTGAATATTTTCCTGAAAGCTATTTTTTGAATAGACTATAGGGAGTAGGGAGTCGGGAGTCGGGAGTCGGGAGCAGGGAGTCGGGAGTCGGGAGTCGGGAGCAGGGAGCATCTCATATTTGTAAAAAAGTTGCGTAGGGTGCGTTAGGGGGGGCTTCATTTTCTGATTCGTAGCAAGGGTTTGGACAGCCCGCCCCGTAACGCACCACTGTGTCAAACAGGAAAAATGAGATGCACCCGTAGGGAGTAGGGAGTAGGGAGTAGGGAGTAGGGAGTCGGGAGTCGGGAGTAGGGAGTAGGGAGTACAGAGTAGAGATTAGGTATAATAATAAACGCTATATTTTATTTTTTTATTGCTGAAGAATTAAACTGAACTATGAAACTAAATGGAAAGAAATATCAACAATTAACGAATGCTTTACTTGATGCTTTCCCATCAAAACAAAAACTTGCTGAATTAGTTGAATATAAATTAAACAAAAATCTAGATTCTATTGCGATGGGAGATGACTTAGAAGAAATTGTTTTTAAGTTAATTAAAGCTGCCCGAGCAGAAGGATGGGTTGATAAATTAATTGCAGGTGCCCGTGAATCGAATCCAGGTAACCCAGCTTTATCGGCCTTTGCCGAGGAGTTTAATCTTGCTACTGCTACGCCCCAAGCGCATTCGAGCCCTGGGACGGCCAGGAGCACCCATATTCTCCACCTCTCGGATCTCCATATCACCACCAGTGATGAAGCTACCCTTTGGTCAAACCAACTCGCCCAAGACCTCACCCAAGACCTTCAAATCCCTAACCTCGATGCTCTGATCCTATCGGGTGATATCGCGAATTATTCCACTCCAGAAGAATACGAGGCTGCACAACAGTTTCTCGACAACCTCGGCAAAGACTTCCCCCTAGACCCAGAGAAAATTGTTATAGTTCCGGGTAACCATGACCTCAATTGGGAACTAGCAAAGCGGGGTTATCAGTTATTGGATCTCGAAGACTACGATGGTAAACCCAAAGAGGGTCACTACATCGAAGAGAGTCCAAATGTAATTCGAGTCCGAGATGAAGCCAAATACCAACAACGGTTTGCTCACTTCAGCCAATTCTATCAAGCTATCAAAGGTCAACCCTATCCCCTCGACTATGACCAGCAAGCCATTATCGACCATTTCCCAGAGCAAAACTTGCTGATCCTAGGACTAAACTCCGCTTGGGAACTGGATCATCACTTCAAAACCCGTGCTAGCATCAAATCCGGTGCTCTGGCCAACGCCCTGACCAAGATTCGCCGTAACCCAGACTACCGCAACTGCCCCTTGAAAATAGCGGTTTGGCACCATCCCCTCAATAGTGACGGAAGCGATCGCATTATTGACAAAGGCTTCATCGAACAACTGGCCGTTGCTGGATTTCGCTTGTTCCTCCACGGACATATCCATAAAGCCGAAACCAACCGTTTACATTACGACCTCAGCCGAGGTGGACGCAAACTCGACGGAATTTGTGCTGGCACCTTTGGCGCACCGAACTTTGAACTACGATCTGCTTATCCCTGGCAATATAATCTATTGAAAATTAACGATAAAAAGCTTACTGTCTACACTCGCCGCCGGGAAGAACCCAATGGTGCTTGGAAACCTGATTCACGGTGGAGTCAGGGTCCGGGACAAAGTGCTTTGCATTATTATTGTATTGAGTTGTAATCAGTTTTTGCAAAATCTATCCCTTAAACGATTGAAGTAACCGTCAATGAATGCTGGAAATCCCCCTGGCTATCTCCTCGAAAAGATAAACGAAGCACTGTGTAGTGCTTTCCCTGATCAAGGGAAATTAGAAATGATGGTGCTTTATAAATTAAATATAAAGCTGAACAAGGTTGCTAGCGGTGGAAATTTAAAGCAAATCGTTCACGAATTACTAAATTATTGTGTTGCTCAAAATAAGTTGCCAAAATTAATTGATGGAGCACTTAAAGAAAATCCAGAGAATCCTGATTTAAAGGCAATCAAGGAAAAATTTAAAATTACAACTAGTTTAATCAATATATTGCTTCCTTTAGAAAAAAACTTGATCAACAAAATGCAACAGGCTTATCAAGCTTGTTGTGCTGATAACTTCTGGGATGATTGGGAAGATGAACTCCCTGAAAATTTATATGAATTTTTAGAAAAATTGGATGATAGAACTCAAGGAACTGATAATGAAAAACCTATTGTACAATTTGTTGCTCATTTATTAAAAACTGGAGATATTCCCGAGCAAACTGCTGAGAAACTCAAGCAATGGTTAAACAACAATGCTAATAACCCTTCTGATTTATTACCTAAGACTAGCAGTGACTCTCAAAATCATCAGCAACCAAATTTAGATGCACAACCTTATCTGCTTGTCAAGCTAGAATCCAGTAAACAATATCACCAACAACGTCAACCTAATTATCAAGTTTCAGCTTGGTTTATTCCTGACCTAAGTAATTATGATTACGTGCAAAATCATCAAAGCTGTAAATTTTTAGAGACTACACTAGCTGATGGAGAATCTGAACAAGATCTATTTTCTATTGAAGAGTTACCAAAGTTAATAGAATCTTTTTTAAATCAGTCACGTCAATATGACCGGGAATTTTGCGATGATACAATACTTGTATTTTCATTGCCTTATCAACTATTAAACTATGAAATTGAAAGAATTAATATTACAAATTATTTTGGTTTAACACTTCCTATATGTAAGGAGTATAAAGTAGTTATTCGATCTGTGAAACGTTTTGAGCGTTTCAGAAAATATCCTAAGGATTATTACCGAAAAACTTGCATCACAAAATGGAAAATAATCAAATATAGTAGTGAAAATAAATGCCATCAAGAATTTGTTGATGTTAGTAAATTTGATTTTAATTGGGAAAAGTTGCATGCTTATTTAAAACCAGAAAAAATGAAAAAAAAAGCGATAGCATTAAAATTATATAACCCCCCATGTGATAATATATTAAAAGTAATTGACACGACGGCAATCCCAGTTGCTTTATGGCTGAGAAAGAATGATTTTAAAACTATAAATTGTCAAGAGCAACTCAATCAATTACTCAAGTGTAAAATAAATGAACTTCCCGAAAAAGTACAAGAACAACGTTTAAAAGCTCCTAATGAAGACAATGGACAAGAACATATCGGACACCATCTTGCTCTTTTGTGGGAAGACCCCTATCTACTACCACCCCAGATTGACTATACAACCCTATGACTAATAAATCTTGGAAAATTTTTCGCGGAACTCCCGAAGAACCTCACAATGGCATTGAACGCCTGCCTGAGCCTCCTAGCTGGCGGAAATTTGACAAAAAAGAACGGGGTACAACCTATCAGACTAGGCCAGAGGAAATAGAGTTAGTTAATGCAGCGTTGTATCTGCGTCGTCCTTTATTAGTAACGGGAAAGCCAGGCACAGGAAAAACATCTTTGGCCTATGCAGTTGCTCAAGAGTTACAATTAGGAGAAGTGTTACGCTGGAATATTACCACTCGCTCCCATTTACAGCAAGGACTTTATAGTTATGATGCCATTGGTAGATTACAAGATGCTCAAGGAAGCGGCAAGGATAATTTAAGGGAAATTGGTAAGTATATTCAATTGGGTCCCTTGGGAACAGCGTTACTCCCCTCAACTTACCCGAGGGTATTATTAATTGATGAAATGGATAAAAGCGATATTGATTTGCCCAATGATTTATTGACTATTTTTGAAGAAGGAGAATTTGAAATCCCGGAATTAACACGAATCAGTGACCAGTTTCCAGACATTGTTGTCAAAACCTGGGATAATCAAACCACAACCATCCCCAGGGGAAAGGTAACCTGTGAAGCCTTTCCCTTTGTAGTCCTTACCAGTAACGGAGAGAGGGAATTTCCCCCAGCTTTTTTACGGCGCTGTTTACGATTAGATTTACGGGAACCAACTGCCAAGGAATTAGAAGCAATTGTAAAAGCTCATTTAGAGGATAGTATTGAACAAGCCAAACCAATTATTGAAACGTTTCTCAAGCGACGGCAGAAAGGAGAATTGGCTACAGACCAATTGCTTAATACCATTTATCTGTTAACTAACACAGTTAATACAGAGGATGCTCCCATGGTTGACTCTCAAGAAGAAGACAAAGACCAGAAAAAAGAAAGGTTAATTGACCGATTACTCCAGTACCTCAGTAGTATATAGTGTTTATCATAGCTATGAGGTACACAGGATTTTTTCACTCTTGTCTCTTGCCTGCTCCCTGCTCCCTGCTCCCTAAAACCCAGAGATTTGTAGGTCATGATTAGAAGAATTGCTATATAAGAGATATGCTTGAAGAAGCGATCGCTACTCTACAACAAGCAGGATTTGATTTAACTGCTCGGGAAATAGCAGAGATTCTCTGGTTGGCTGTTCATCTAGACGAGTCAATAGACGAGTCAGAACCATCAACTCTATCCCAAGACCAATCACAGCAACCACAGCAGCCATCGCAAGCATCAACGGTATCCCAAGACCAATCACAGCAACCCCGAAATCAAACTCCAAATATCCAACCAGATACCAAAAAATCACCACCTAAAGCCAAAAAACCTGGTGCTGATGTTTATCTACCCTTTTCCAAACCTAAAAAGACTAAAGAAAGTCGAGAAGCAATTCCGATTAAAGTGCCAGCAGCGGTAGCATTGAGAAATAGTTTGGCGTTGGGACGGGCACTTCGTCCGTTAATGGGGAAAGTCCCATCTGCTATAGAAACAATATTGGAT
>NZ_JAAHIE010000208.1:0-11725 GCF_010671945.1 Moorena sp. SIO4E2 | reverse complement strand
TTGACCGTAAACTAAAGGAATACCATAACCGTCGAGGTTATTCAGAAGAGGAAACAAGGCGCTGGTTAGGCTGGCTTGCTAAACGATTGAAGGAGGGACAACAAACCGAGTTTTTGATTGAAAAAATGCAGCCTAATATGTTGAATAATTCCAGAGACAAGGAATTGTATAAAATAAGTTTATTTATGATTTTATGTCTGATTTTATGTCTGATTTTTAGGCTGTTTTTAGGGCTGTTTTTAGCAATTACTTTCAGTTCGATTTTTGATAAAAGAATAAAGCCTTATGAAACTATTAAATTTTCATGGCAAGAAATAAAAAACATAATAATTCAAATGCTAATTTGCGCGCCAATTTTAGCGCTAATTCTAGGGCCGATTTCAGTAGGGCCGATTTCAGGGCTGTTTGTAGGGTCGAGTTTAGGGCTAATTTTCCGGCTAATTTTATGGCTGATGTTAGGGCTGATTGGAGGGCTGATGTGTGAGCTGATGTTCGTGCTGATTAAAGGGCTGACTGAAGAAGAAATAAAAACCAGAAATAAACCCAATCAGGGGATTAAAGAATCCGCTAAAAATATCGTTATTGTTAGTTTAATTAGTTGGCCTGTAATTTTCTTGTCGGTTGTATTACTTCCTCTAGTTTCGGCAGAGAATGTTGAACCAGTCAGTTTATTAATTGGGTTAATTGGTGCTTTTATGATAGCAATGTTATTGGGCTTTTCATTTGCTGGCAGACCAGTCATTCAGCACTTCGTCCTCCGCCTCATTCTCTGGCGCAGTGGTTCAATCCCCTGGAATTACGCCCATTTCCTGAGCTATGCCACAGAACGCCGCTTGATCAAGCAAGTCGGTGGACGCTATCGATTCATCCACGATTTGCTGCGGGAGCACTTTGCGAGCACCTAGTGTGGGGGTGAATAATGGAATGATTTTCAAAGTTTTGTGGAACGGGCATCTTGCGTAGAACGGGCATCTTGCGTAGAACGGGCATCTTGCGTAGAACGGGCATCTTGCGTAGAACTGGCATCTTGCGTAGAACTGGCATCTTGCCAGTTTCAATATATTTTCGAGCGGGCATCCTGCCCACTCTACTCCTATTCATTCCTTAATTGAGCAACGGCTATTTTCGAGCGGGCATCCTGCCCACTCTACTCCTATTGATTCCTTAACTCCCTATTCTTCTTGATCCATCGGCAGACTGATATCCAAAAAAATAAGGAACTTAGCATCAGGCATGAGCCGCTTCAGAGCCTGCACATAGCTTTTGGCATCACAAAGTTTGTCAAACCGAGCGAAAACCAATGGTGGCATGGGTGGCAATAGCCTCACCAGTACCCATGGGTATAGGCTTAGACCATAGTACATAATGAATGTATCTCCTTTAAGTGGGAGCCAGAGCCAGCCTTGGCCTGAGGAATATCCGTAGGCTGGCTCTTACCGTTTATTTTAAAGTGGACAATTTTATTGTAGCACAAAAATTATTATATTATAGCATATTTTGAAAAGTTTTGTAAAAAAATTTTGAGGGAATCGGGAGTCGTCAGAACAGGAGGGAATTCCACGCAAAAGTCCCCCTTAAAAAAGGAGAGAATTCCACGCAAAACTCCCCCTGACTAAGGAGGAAATTCGACGCAAAACTCCCCCTGAACAAAGGAGGAAATTCGACGCAAAACTCCCCCTGACTAAGGAGATAATTCCACGCAAAAGTCCCCCTTACTAAGGGGGATTTAGGGGGATCCGAATCAGGGATTAACGTTATAATCCTTTGAGTTCTCCACGGGTTGAAACCGCGTGGATTCTAAGTTGATGTCGTTACGCGGGTTAAAACCGCGCTCCACGACGCTTACAATACTGACTAAAGATTGAGTCTAGTCTGTACCGTTGTGGCAGACTCAAAACTGCCCTACCTCCCTCGGATTAACCAAAAAAGTTAACCTGTGGATTTACTTCTAATTTAATTAGCTTTCGGAGTGGTTGTACCAAACAAATCAGGGCAATAAATTACTCATTTTTGCTGCATTGCTTGCCTGTTCCATAGTCGTAGGATTTACCCCGTCTCTTACTGGCTGGTATTCCACCGTACTAGCAAAAAATCAACGTAACCAACCTTGTTCTTACTTACGATTCTAGTTTAACACGAAAGCCCTTGATAAATCCCGGTACGCTGGCCTTTGGCCACGCTACGCTAACGCCGCCCACGTATGGGAATTAAGTGGCTAACTCTCGCTTGATGTTTTTCTGTTTGTATCAATTCCTCTGGTTTCGAGAGTAGAAGTTTGCGAAAACTGAGGGAAAGTCTAGCAGTCAGCCCTTTGGGTGGTGCGTTACGGGACGGATTGTCCTAACACTGGCTACCGAGAAAATCAGGGATCGCTCGTCCCTAACGCACCCTACGGAACTTACCACTTAGCTAATAGAGGACTTAGTAATCGCCATCCCATCATGGGGGTTAAATAAATGAATCTTCTCTGGGTCTATGGACAGCCAAATTTCGTCACCTATTCTGACAATTTTATCTGGTGGCACTCTGACCTGAAGAGGGCTAGAGTCTTCAGGGATACTCACGGATAGATAAGTCTCGTTACCTAAGGCTTCCACTAGATCAACGGTCACCATCAAGTTTTTGGGAGCAGGAGCACTGATACTCATATGTTCAGGACGAACTCCTAAGGTTAAGGATTGACCATCATACTGGTGCAGTATCGGTTCCCAAACTTCTGGAAGAGTCAGGCGGAAATCAGAATTACACACTACCCGAGGGGCTTTCACCTGAACCGGGATAAAATTCATCGGTGGTGAACCAATGAATTCCGCCACAAACCGGTTAGCAGGTTGATTATATATTTCTAGAGGGGCAGCAATCTGTTGGATGCGACCGTCTTTCATCACCGCGATCCGATCCCCCATAGTCATGGCTTCGGTTTGGTCGTGGGTGACGTAGATCGTAGTTGTACCTAACTGCCGCTGTAGTTTTACAATTTGGCTGCGAGTCTCTGCCCGGAGTTTAGCATCCAAATTAGATAGGGGTTCATCCATTAAAAACACCTGGGGATTACGGGAAATTGCCCGTCCCAGAGCAATCCGTTGTTTTTGTCCCCCAGACAGCTGCTTTGGCAATCGATTCAGCAAGTGTTCTACTTGTAGCAACTTAGCTACTTTGCGAACCTGCTGATCAATCTTTTTCTCTCGTTCGGAGAGGTATCGCAGTTCCCGAGGAAGCGATCGCGTCATTGTGGTTAAGACATTTTCCAGATTCGAGCGAACTTCCCCATTCAACATGCCTGTAGCCACAAGCCCTTGCTTGATTTGCGGTGGCATATTCTTTCCCCAATGCACACTATTAGAGTTCCCATTAGAGTCTTCTGCCGTGTTGAATTGCCCATAGCCAGTTCGTCTGAGTCCAAACGCAATGTTTTCATAGACACTCAGATGGGGATAGAGGGCATAATTTTGAAACACCATGGCGATGTCTCGTTCTTTGGGTGGTAAGTCATTAACTTGTCTGTTCCCCACCCAGATTTTGCCCGCAGTCAATTCCTCTAGTCCAGCAATAATCCGCAATAGAGTACTTTTGCCACAGCCTGAAGGACCAACCAGCACCATAAACTCGCCATCGTTGACTTCCAGATTTATGCGCCGCAAGATATTAAGGGTTTTAGGTGTCTGTCCAGACTTTTCTGCTTCAAGGCTTGGTGACTCTTCGTTGTTTGTCACCTTAGGTTCCGTTGTTACTGGTGCAACAACAGTATCCCCTTTCCGGGCGGGAACACTTTTATAAACGTTTTCCAGAATAACCTGTGCCACGTTGGTCAATATCCAATTACGCTTAATTTTTTCTTTACTGTGATCGTTTCCAACTCTGATGCCGCAATTTTTCCATACTTAGGGTTACCACCCCTAACGTTACCAGAAACAATCCGATAATTTCCTGTAACCGTAAACCTTGTTGAATAATCCCCACGGCTAAGACGGTAGTTAACACTGGTGCTGTTGACCCGATAATCGAAGCTGGACGCCCACCAATGAGCCTGATGGCAAGGTTTTGCACCAGATAGCTCACTAACGTTATCACCCCCAACCCCAGACAGCTTAGGTATACAGCCATTCTGTGGGTGGGTTCAACAAAAAAACGCCAGGATTGATCTAGGGGAAATGATAAGCTCAGGCTAGAAAATACCAAAATTAATGTAAAATTAATAAAGCTATAAGGAATAGGGTTGAGCTTTCTAGCACTGACTTGGGTCAAGATAATGTAAACAGCGAAGGTCAAACCCGCACCAGCTGCAGCTAGAACTCCCAATTCAGAAGAGGGCTGCTTAGCTGCAAGACTAGGTAGGGAAATAAGCAACGCTCCACCCACAACACCAACCATGACTAGACCACGAACTAGATGTGGGCTAAATAGATCCCAGGGAAATAGATGTGTACGATTACCAAACAGCAATCCTGTCAAGATTACCGTCACAATCGGATATATAAAAAAAATCGTGATTGCTACCCCTGGTTGAATAAGACCTAATGATAGGTATAATAGCACTTGGGATAAAAATAAAAAGAAGCTACTCGCCACGATCTGGCTAAATAAAGGCAAGTCTCCCGAGTGAGCACAACGCCTAATATCTCGCCATACCGATGGGTAGAGTAACCTAGCCACAAATGCCATTAGCGGTACTACCACCAGCATCTTTAGCCACAGAATCAGCAGGGAGTTGCCAAAACCAGGAGCCATCAGGCCTCCCACTTGAACATTCTGTAGACCAAAGAGCCAAGATTGATTAAAGATTACATTTATAATTATATTCTGAAACGACAAAATTAGGCAAGAGAGTAAGGCCAAAAGCACCCCAATGGAGATTTTATTTGGGATTTTCACACGACTTTTATGCGATCGCGTCAGCTGGTGTGGGATAGCTTGATCAGCAGCACTCCTCTGTTTTGGGGATACCATAAGTTTCTTGGTGTTGGCAGGGATACTTTAGAAGCATTACAGTCTTTGATGCTGTATGCTAAAGAGTCGCTCAAAATGAATTGATCATAAACACATGAATACCACAATCAAGTCTGCCAGTGATTCCAACCAAGGTCTAGAATCGGTAAACACCGCTGATTCCTCTGGCACTGGGCTAACGCGGACGCAATATCAGCAAAAAATGCAGCGACGCAAGGAGATACAGGAACAACGCCTAGCTAAAGCCTCCAAACAAAAAGGGCTGATTGTGGTTAATACCGGCAATGGCAAAGGTAAGACCACCGCTGGCTTAGGCATGGTCTTGCGTACCCTTGGTCATGGCTACCGAGTTGTGATTGTACAATTTATTAAGGGTGCTTGGGAACCCGCCGAAAAAGCTGCCTTAGAGCACTGGACAGTAGCCACGGATAACAATCCCCCTCAATTAGAGTTCCATGCCATGGGCGAAGGCTTTACCTGGGAGACTCAAGATCGAGAGCGAGACATCGAAAAAGCCCAATCCGCCTGGGATGCCGCCTTAGGGTTTATCCGTAACCCTGACATTAAGCTAGTGCTATTGGATGAGATTAACATAGCCTTGAAACTCAACTATCTAAGCATTGAGCAGGTTTTGGCTGGACTAGACGAAAAACCGGCTGATTCCCATGTCATCTTAACCGGTAGGGGAGCACCAGCCGCCCTAATTGAACGAGCTGACTTAGTCACAGAGATGACCTTAGTCAAGCATCCTTTAAAAGAACAGGGGATTAAGGCGCAACCTGGTATCGAGTTTTAATAGTGAGTTTTACTATTAAGTTTTTATTAAGTTTTAATTCTGTTAACCAGGGGAGTAGGGGAGAAATTTTTGAACTATTTCTCAACACTCCACAATCCCCAAGTTTTCTGCTTAATGCTTTGCGATAGTTGTCACACCAATAGCGTGGGTGGTCACAAAAAATTATGGCGTTTTCTGCAAATCAGGTCGCTCTTCTGGTATAATAGCTTTCTCCACTGGACAGACTTCGACACAAATGCCACAGTCAATGCAGCTAGAAAAGTCAATCCAGTACCAGTCACTCCCGAGGGCATTTTTCCCTGGTCCTGGATGAATGCACGCCACTGGGCAACATTCAACGCAATCAGCAATTCCTTGGCAAGTATCGGTAACAATCGTGTGTGGCACAGTGTTTTCTTTAAGCGCTAGTTGGTCGGATGTGGATCTTTCTTAATTCTATAGTTAGCTAAGTTCCCCCTAGCCAACTCCAACCAATTACTTCCAATTATTGAATTACCAGTGGCAGTTCATGCTGCGTGTCTAGACATCACGACCCCTATCAGTTCGGTTATCTCACTTTGGAGTATCTATCTATTTCCTGATTATTGGGTGATTATTTTAATGGAGGATGTACCTGAGGCTTAATCTCCTAAGCCCCACCAAGGTCCTGTCGTCCCACCAATGTAATCTACTGACTCTGTCCCTATGATATTGCTATTTTTTCGTCAAAGCAAACAATTGTTGAACCTTTTCACCTTTACCGGGGTCTAAATATGTAATACAATGGAGCTATGTTGAAATCATAATGACTTCGAATTAATCTGATTTAACCATTACTAAAGGGGATTAACCTAAAGACCTCAAACCACCTGCGGGAGGCTGGTTGCTGCCAGGTTAGTAGGAAACTACTACAGGAGTAAGGCTCGATCAGCCAAACCTCCGGACGCTGTGTAAGACCAATCTGTAAATACCTTATATATTATATATAAGTATATATCAAGTATAGATACTTATATAGCTACAGGGGGGCAGCGGCAGATGAAACTGGAATCCATCAACCCCACATCTTCGATTGGGTGGCGGGTACAACACCCACGCTTCAAGAGTAATGAGCTTTAGAGCCTGGTCAACTTGTAGGAGTACCTAAGCTGGGGAAAGCCCCAGACAAAACCTAGAAAAACTTGACTTAGTATAGAGCGTCAATGTTACCCTTAAATCTCTTTCTAACGAAGGAGGTAGGTGGTTAATACCTCTTGTAATAAATGTAAGGCAATCCATGGCGCAATAATCTCAAGGGAAAGAGATTGTAGTTACTTGATGGAGTAAACATCCGCAACAGAATCTACTATACTGCTTGTTTTTGGAGTCACCACTCACCCATGCCCACTTCTAAAACCAAAACCAAAACTACCAAGCCGACCAAGCCGACCAAGCCTACCTTCTCAGCAGATATGGTTCGTACCTATCTTCATGAGATCGGTCGCGTACCTCTGCTGACCCATGAGCAAGAAATTGTTTATGGTAAGCAAGTGCAGCAAATGATGGCACTCTTAGGGGAAAAAGCCACCTTGGCACAGGAGCTAGAGCGCGAACCGACAACTGAAGAGTGGGCTTCGTACGTTAATAAGAGCGAAGCAGAACTGAAAAAAGCCATAGACCAAGGTACTCGTGCCAAGCGCAAGATGATTGAAGCGAATCTGCGCCTAGTAGTAGCGATCGCTAAGAAATATCAAAAGCGCAACATGGAATTCTTGGACTTGATCCAGGAAGGTACCTTGGGCTTAGAGCGAGGGGTTGAGAAATTTGACCCAACCAGGGGCTACAAGTTTTCCACCTACGCCTATTGGTGGATTCGGCAAGCGATTACCCGTGCGATCGCTCAGCAAGCTCGTGCAATTCGGCTGCCTATCCACATTACCGAAAAGCTCAACAAAATTAAGAAAGTACAACGGGAACTATCCCAGACCCTAGGTCGCAATGCTACTCCCACCGAGATTGCTAAAGAGTTGGATTTAGAACCAGCTCAGATTAGGGAATATTTGAGCATTGCTCGTCAGCCCATCTCTCTTGACGTTCGGGTCGGAGATAACCAAGACACAGAGCTGTCTGAGCTGCTAGAAGATGATGGTCTAACACCGGTTAACTACACCACTCAGGAGTCCTTGCGGCAAGACCTAAATCTGCTGTTAGCAGAACTTACCCCCCAACAGCGGGAAGTGCTAGCGCTACGCTTTGGGTTAGAGGATGGCAAAGAGCTGTCTCTGGCTAAAGTTGGTAAGCGACTTAACCTCAGTCGTGAACGGGTACGCCAGTTAGAACATCAAGCCTTAGCACAGCTACGGCGTCGCCATGCTAATTTCCGGGAGTACATCGCTAGCTAGCTAATGGTTGACTGTCTTCCAAGCATGAGTGGTAGCCAGAAACGGTTACCACTTATTTTTTTGTAAAGAAATGTAAAAAACACCGAAATCTCTGTTCTGACCTTTGGAGTATTTCTATAGTCAGAGCAAAATTGACATCACTGTATAAGTTCACCGATAAGTTCACAAAATTTTCACATCAAAACGGGAGAGTGAGGAGGTAAAAAAACCTGGGAGAGCCATTTAAGAAGCAATTTCTAAGTTAACCTGGACGAAAAATTATTCCAAGGGTTGAATAAAAGATGAGTCTGGACTCACCTATTTCAGCAAAAGGTCACCCAGCTATTGCTTGAGCAAGGGTCAACCAATAGCTGGGTGAAAGCTGATAGTCAAGCTTCAGCAAAATTTCAGGCTATGACCAGCGCCAACTGTGACAGTTGATAAACCGATCAACAAAGGAACAAACCAAAGCATAGTTTAGGCTTAAATAGGTTTATAACCTTAAGAGTCAACATAACTCTGGTTTAGGAAAAATTAACTTTTTCTGATTGATTATGGCTTCATCAATTGATGGTCTAAACTCTCAGAATTTTTGCTTAGGGTGTCTTACAGTTTTTTTTTCAAAGGGGGTAAGTATGATGCTTAACCAATTAACTGGATCGTTCTTGTCAGCACGTCAACTGCTAAATCTTAGAAAACTACCCCTGACAAGGCTATTGCTAACGATAGGATTGGTAACTACCTCATCAACTATAGCAACAGCAGCACCTCAACGGCCAGATCAAGCCATTGATACTACAGGTAGAGCGTACACTCAAGCAACGAATCCAAATGCATCAATGCCTGATGATGGCATCTACCTCTATGGTGAATCCTCACAACCAGGACAGATTGGTCAAGAATATCTAGTATTTGAAGCGAATCAGGGCAAGGTGCTTGGTGCGGTATATATGCCTCAGTCAGAGTATAGCTGTTTTTACGGCACCCTAGATTCAAAACAAATGAATTTGACGGTTATTGATCCCTACAACCAAACCGCTTTGTCCCATACCATTTCCCGTGAACAGCGCTCACCCATTGCTATAGTTGGTGAACGGCTAAGCCTTGACCATCGCTATAGCGCTATTACTTATCCTTACCACGTTGGACTAGAAGGATATCAAGCAATTAGTTCTATTAGTGATAGTGACCAGGAAATTTTGAGGGTTTGCCGGGATAACTACCAAGCAAGAGTCACCGAGTGATTAATGCTCCCTAGGACTAATACTAGTTGCTAGGTAATTCAAGGAAAGAATTGACCATTAACAACGTTGGATTAGGTATAAGGCTTCCTGTAGGGAGCATTAAATCAAAAATCCAATCTCTAAAATTTAAATGCTATGCTCATTAAACCCTAAAATTGGAACAGTTACTCATAATCCAGCAACCAAACGATTTAGCTCCGATTGCATTTGATTAGAAACTTGCTGGTAACAAGCATTAACATAATCTTGATCGCGAGCAGCAACACGACCATAACGCTCAAAAACAATCGGAGGGCAAACACGAGTTGTAATAGGTATGGGCAAGGGTATATTGGGTAGAGGACCAATCCCCAATCCCCAAGGCAAACCGAGATAAATTGGGAAAACTTGTGGGTCAAGACCAAATAACCAGGGCATCCCCAACTCGTTTAGTTGTCGTGCCTGTTCATAGCAGTCACCTAAGACAATCAGGGTATCATGGGCACCGTTGGATATAATCGGAACAATGGGAACCTTTTCTCGTAGTGCCAGTTTAATAAAGCCCTTACGTCCAGCCAATTGAATTTGATGACGCTGGCTATGGGGACGGAACACATCTTGGGCACCCCCTGGATAGACTAAGACACTAGCTCCCTTACGAAAAGCAGCGATCGCCATTTGGGGATGAGCCATGATTGCCCCCATCTTTGCCGCTAGCTGCGCCAGGGCTGGATAAATGTGCCAGGCATTGGAATGCATCAGACCATAAACTGGACGCTGGGTGCCAAAGCGGCGAAACCAGTCATACATCATCATCACCATATCAGGGGAAGCTAATCCACCATTGTGGGAACCAACCAACAGCACCTTACTGTCCGGAATGTGCTGCCAGCCATCAGTTTTCACCCGAAAGTAGTAGCGATAAAACCATTCCCACTGGGGCAGATAGGATTTAATTACTTCTGGATCTCGCTCTTCTAAAGACCAACCAAACCGATGCGTCAAGGCTATACTATTGAGTTAACTACAGTTAAATCCTATTCCAAAAAAACCTGAGCTAGAGGTTAAGTTGATCACTAAAAGCTCCTACAAGGGATCCGACTGTATTCGTAAGCATATGCGCGTAGCGCTAATCGCTGTTCGCTGATAGCTTACCTGTATTGTTTATTATACTGTTAATTTAGCGCTTAGTGTATTAATTTCCTCTTGCTCCGGGTCTCGGTCAAAAATGAGTATATATTTCATGTCAGGCATCAGTCGGCGCAGAACTTGTAGATGAGCCTCAGCGTCAGTTCGGCGACGAAAGCGAGCGACAATAATTCGCTGCATTTTAGGAAGTGGCTTGATAATACACCATGGGCTTAGTCGATCGCGGTAGGTCATAACACCCTGCTCCATCATGTTTGATTGATTATTTTGATAAAATTGATAAATAGATGAAATCTCTTTGACTAAACCTACAGTTATAAAACTACAGTTATAGCCGTTAGAACCTTAAGCAGTTGAACACTTCAAGACAGTGCTTTTAGCGCCTCTACTTTCTAGGGTGATCTGACCACGGTTAGATCACCTAAATAGTCTGCTTGCAGTTGATATGCTTGTATAGATGTCCAACCCTCCGAGGTGCAACTATTGGCCTTATAGCTCTCTAAACCTTGTCAAACATTATCCACTGTTTTATAATCAAATAAGTTAGTAACTTGTTTAACTTCGGAACACTACCGCCCAACGAAGAACTAAAAGCTAAAACAGCTGGTCGTAAGTTAAGCGACGTAAAATAATGGACTGAGTGAAGTTACAGTGCGGTTTGAGAGTAGGCAGCAGAGCCTCCATTAAGAAAATTAGCGCAATGCTTTTGGCATTGCTTTGTCGGCAACAACCATTAGTTTTAACTAATGCTATACCATCGTCCTATCTGCTTGTGAGTAGGTTTGTACAGGTTAAATGTTGCACCCTATCTATAAAAGCAGCTACAGTAGAATGCTGTGTTGCCAAATTGCCGATTTTAATAAAAAAACTTTTGTTATAGCAGTCGCCAGCGATGCAGCGCGGTCTTGGGGAGCCAGTGCGGTCTTGGGGGTTCCCCCCATGAGCAACTGGCGTGGTTTCCCCCACTCGCGCTTTGCATGGCTGACAGGGCAGTTAGGACATCGACATTAGTCTCACACCCTTTGTAAGCGCAAGAGTTTGACTTCTGACAAATGACTTCGTTAGAGTCGATGCCTGGTATTACCCAGGGCACCTCTCCTTCAAATCTGGGCGTGCGACTTTCACCGCACCCAGCTCCTAGATATCCTGACCTTTCGGTCTGCTTCCGTGGATTAGTTGATGGCAGCTGTGATGAACTGCTAGCAAATTCTTTGGTTTCCAGTTATCGTGGTTTCCATCAATATGATGTAAGTGTACGACTTCTTCCCCTA
>NZ_JAAHIE010000207.1:0-11729 GCF_010671945.1 Moorena sp. SIO4E2 | reverse complement strand
CATTGCGACTGATGTTTTCTAGTCTTCGTCTTTGTTCGATTGTCAGCAGCACTTTATCTCTACGACCTCTTCCCATTTTTTTGACCTCAAATAATCATCCTTCTATTCCACTATTTTAGCTGTGCCACGCCAGTAGGGTGCGTTAGGGGGGCGATCATTTTCTGCCTCGTAGCCAGGGTTATGTTGCTGCCCGTAACGCACCACCGTGTCAAACAGCAAAAACGAGATATACCCGTATAGCACAAGCCACAATCACACAATTATTGATTAAGTTACTGGCAAGCTGCATCTACAGCTTCGATTGATAAGGGGGAAGTTAGAGAAGTTAACAACCCGCCTTTTCAATCAAATCCGTAAATTTACCAGACTATAAACTTATAAAAATTAGTATTATCTGATTATCTAGTATGATGAGCTATCAGGGTTGTAATTGGGGTAACAACAACTTGTCTAGCCAAACCATAACAAATAGCTATATTTTTAAGATTATTTACTTTGAGTATAGTTTATTTGATAATACTATACCACAATCCGGAACAAGAGGAACCAACTAGAGACAATTTTAATCTAATCTTTTATTCTTTCATCAGAGGAAATAACCCCTTTCCAAATAGGTCATGAACACTAAGGCGGATTTCTGATCACATCAAAAAATCCCGGAGTCCTTTGCTAATATTCTCTTTCAGCTGTTTCTTGTTTCCGGTTAGAGCAATTCTCTGTTTACATCTCATTTGAAAACCCTAATGTCCCTGAAACAATCGATAAATTTTAAGACTTATGAATTGACAAAAAAGCAAAAATGTGCATAGGAGAGAATAGAAAAAGCGATCGCATTCCCTATGGTCGAGTAACAAAGGGTTCCAGGAAAGCGTTCCCGTAGCGTGACCTACGGTCAATCGCATTTCCATAACAAAGGCAACAGGGTAACCATTCAGCCGTCAGCCGTCAGCGGTCAGCGGTCAGCGGTCAGCGGTCAGCGGTCAGCTTTCCCTAACTCAGATAAAAAAATGCTTACCTGTTTTATTCAAAAGCTGATGACTGATAGCTGATAGCTGATAGCTGATAGCTTACGCAACAGGCAACAGGCCAGAGCTGATATTTCGATAATGCAATAGTTTTATAGAACCCTTTTATCCTAATCATCCTACAATCTCTACACATCCCATACATCCCACAGAATTAGAAATTGCGACAATGCAATAGTTTTAGATAACCCTTTTATCCTAATCATCCTACAATCTCTACACATCCCATACATCCCACATGATTAGAAATTGCGACAATGCAATAGTTTTTAGCACCCTCTTATCCTGTTTAACTTGCTAAACCCACTCATCCCATTCGTTTCTCTTTTAAATTGTGACAGTGCAATAGTTTTACTATATCCTTGCCTTTTCCGAAAAAGTGTGTTAAAGTAATAATATCGTTAAAGCAATGGTTTATTCCCCATGATGATTTCCACCGCACAAGCCGCTGAATTACTTGGTGTTTCCGCCACTCGCGTCCGTTACCTTCTGGGCAAAGGCAGAGTTAAAGGGGCTTATAAGGTGGGCAGAACTTGGGTGATTCCGTTGTTTGATGGTATGCCGGTGGTCACTCCTGGCACTCGCGGACCAAAACGGAACTGGTCAAAGCGCACAGAGTACACTAAGGCTGTGATCCACGTTAATCAGAAAGTCATTCGCCAAAATCTCAACACCGGAGAGCGTAATCCTGTGATTACGGTGAAGCGAGGCTCTAAAAATGTTTACGGTCATACGGTAGAGGTCAATGGCCCCTGTCGGGTGATGTATCGTCCAGATGATCCCCTCAAGTGTGGAGCACGGGTCTGGATTGAGACGATTTCTGATTTTGAAGTAATATCGGCTTGATGGGGAATTTGCGATAGCGTAGCGTGACCTTAGGCCAATCGCATTCAAATCGAATCAACCAGAAGCTGGCTTATCCTTGATGAGGGAGACTTTAGCGATCGCGTTTTTTAGCAATTATATTTTTTTGCTTCCATAATAAGTATGGACAACTTAGTCATTACATTACTAAACTGTTGTCCATTTATATTGGATATTATTCAGTGAGAAGCAAAACGAAGCAAAACCGTCAAACCCTATCCCTCTGCTCCCGACTCCCGACTCCCGACTCCCGACTCCCGACTCCCGACTCCCTTGCTGTCAAGACCAGCTTAGCCACTAAGCAAAGCTTCCACAAATTCATAACTAGAGAAAGGCCGTAAATCTTCAATCCCTTCCCCTGCACCAATAAAGCGAATCGGTAAACCCAGTTCCCGCACTACTGCTAAAGCGACACCACCTTTGGCACTTCCATCCAATTTTGTCAATACCACTCCACTCAGTTTTGCCGCCTCTGAGAAGACTTGTGCTTGACGTAAACCATTTTGACCCAAAGTAGCATCCAGCACTAGCAACGATTCAACTTTGGCATCTGGGGCTTTTTTAGCAACAATTCGCCGAATTTTCGCCAATTCCTCCATTAGATTTTTCTTATTTTGCAATCGTCCTGCTGTATCCACCAACAGTAATTCGGTATTTCTAGATTGGGCAGCACTAATACCATCAAACACAACAGCAGCTGGATCAGTATTCTTACCAGGATTAGCAATCACTTCAGTACCACTGCGCTCTCCCCAAATCTTAACTTGTTCCACTGCAGCAGCTCGAAAGGTATCTGCTGCTGCAATTAAACAACGGTAGCCTGACTTCTGACCTAAGTTAGCGAGTTTACCAATAGTAGTAGTTTTACCAGCACCATTGACTCCAGTCATCAGCCAGATATTCAAGGTATCGTTTTCTGGAGCAAAGATCCGACTGTAATTGTTACTGTAAGGTTGCTCTAGCAAATCTCTGATGATTTGTTTGAGATATGCGATCGCTTTTTCTGCTGGTAGAGACTCCTCCCGCAACTTAGCTTGTAGAGTATCAATAATATAGTCAGTGGCCTCAATTCCTACATCTGCTTGTAACAGCAGCGACTCAATCTCCATTACCGCGTCTTGATTCAACGGGCCTTGACCCACAATCGCCTTTATTTGGTTAATCAAGCTACGACGAGTTTTGCCCAATCCCTGACGCAGTTGCTTGAGCCAGCTAATTTCCTCGATCGAGATATCCTCAGGACTTCTTCCTTGAGATGCCAACACTTCTGCTGACCACAAGAACCCATCATCAAAGGCCAGACCCAGCATATCTTGATCTATCTCTGCTTCCCCTTCATCCTCTTCGATCACAGTTGCCACTTCGGGTTCCGGTTCAGGGGTCTCAATAGCTGTTTCCTTAAGACGTTCCAGCCGTGCTAGTCGGTTAGCACTTGCTCGACGCGCCCAGCTTGGGCCAGAAGCAGGCGTTTCTTCCTCTGTTGTCTCAGCTGATGGAGCTATATCAGTTGTCAAGCTATCTGACTCAGGGATTGGTTTATTCTCAACCAAGGTCATACCTATAGATGAGTCATGATTAGATTCTGAATCCGATGGTGTTGATACTACCTCCTCTACCATCTGATCAGAGGATTGCTCGGTTACTGGTTCCACCGTTTCAGCAGTATCTACCGAAGCTTCACTAACTGTAGACTCTTCTACTTGTGATTCTACTTGTGATTCTACTTGTGATTGTGCTTGTGATTGTGCTTGTGATTCTTCTTCAACAGCTATCTGACCTATCTCAGCGACTTCTGTAGTGTCAGTTTCCTCAGACACTTCCAATGTTTCAGCCGCTGGAGATTCAGTAGACGCTTCGGATGTTTCAGCCGCTAGAGATTCAGTCTCCTGAGATTCTTGAGGTTTTTCCGGTTTAGCCGTTGCTGCTGGCTGAGCCGTTGTATCATCTACTGGCTTACTTTCAGTAGTGTCTTCCTCTGGAGATTGATCTACTTGTTGCTTCTGAATATTTTTGTAGGCAGCTTTTGCCCAACTCAGGTAATCATCAGCTGCTGCTGAGGATGACTCTTCGACAGATTTAGAATCAGCTTGGTCTATTGGTTGTTGCTCTGTTGCCTTTTGTTCCGATTCTACTTGAGATGTATCAGAGTCCTTTTTCTCAGCAGACTCTGCGCTAGGATCAGACTTTCGGTGGAACCAATTAAAGACCATTACCCTTACTTGACTATGGCGTCAATTAACTATATATATTCAATATTTGATTTAGGTTTTGAGTGCTTAGCCCTAGGCTAATCCCTAACCTTTTCCCTTAATTTTATCGATATTTGACTTAATATTCTTAATTTTGTGATCTAGCCTGGCCTATTAGGCTAATTTTAGTCTATTCCCGATACTCCTCCTCTCTACTCCCTACTCCCTACTCCCTACTCCCTACTCCCTCCGCTATTGTGGTAGAGCTTGAGTTTTAATCAAGTCATTGGCACGACGCAAGACACCATTAATAAAACGGTGTCCCTCTTCATCACTGTAGCGTTTAGCCAGTTCCACTGCTTCATTAATTGCGACTCGGTCTGGGATACCTAAAAACGCAATTTCCGCCACAGCCATCCGCAGAATATCCCGGTCAATACGAGGTAAGCGCTTCAGTTGCCAATCTTTCAGGGATTGGTTCAACATCTGATCAATCTCAAGCTGTCTACGACTGACAGCTTTGATAATTTCTAGGGTATAGCTACGGACTTCAGCCGTATTAGACAACTGGACAATTTCGGGAATCTCTACCGCACTTCCCAAGTGATTGATCGCTTTCTCGGTTAACTCAATTGCATCCGTTACCATAGCTCTAGCACTACGTACATCAGTAGCGCGAGTTTCACTTTCGAGAATGCGATCGCTACCCCGTTTCAGTTCAGCCGCCGCCGTTTCTAAAGCCTCTTGAATTTCTCCAGTCAGGGTACGAACAGCCGCCAGCACCAGATTATTCAGTTGTTGTGTATCCAACCGCTCTGGTGAGTTGGGCATCTGAGAGATGCTCAAAAGAGCCAGTTCACGGGCCATTCTGCGAGGTTGCATTGTTTGTCCTTAGTTAATTTTGTCCTTTTACCCAAAAAGATTAGGTTTCTTCTGTTGGCAAAACCTGCTGTATCATCTCAGGCAAAGGTTCTTCCAATGGTTGCTTTTCAGGAGGCTGCTGTAGGTTAATTGGGATTGCAGGGCTATCTGGGCTAACAATTCCACCTGAGAGCAATACTTTAAAGGCATCTTCGATGGACATCGAAAGATTAATGACTTCCTCTTCAGGAACCATAGCATACCAGCCACTGGTGGGATTAGGAGTAGTAGGTATGAAAACGCTCAACATCGGACGATTCATGTGGGATTGGAGTTGTGCACTCACAACACCGGTGACGAACGCTATCGCCCAGACTCCTTGGCGAGGATACTCTACCAAAATCACCCGACTAAACTTAGTTTTAGAATCCTGTAAAAGGGTTTCCAAAATCTGTTTAAGGGTTTTGTATACTGAGCCAGCTAAGGGAATCGCTTGCAATATTTTCTCACCCAAATCTAGCAACCACCGTCCAACAATGTTGCGTGCCATCAAGCCAATCAGCATAATAAATAGTAGTGGGACTGTCAGTCCCACTGCTAAATTTAGCAGATTTACTAAGATAGGGTTGAGATTATCAAAAGGGTTAATTTGTTTGGGAATTCTAGTTAAAAAATTTATCACCCAGTTGGCGATTGTAATCGTCAGCCAGATTGTGGTAGCCAGGGGAATTACCACTAGAATCCCCGCAATTAGGTCATTTTTTAGATCCTGCTTCAAGCCCTCGAACACAGAGCACAGATTCTCCTTTTAATAACTGAATAAAATTTTTTACTAGCCACCTAAATCACAACTACTCTCCCAACTTGTTCTAGCCACTTTTTTTTGGAGTGGGTGAAAAAATGCCAAGGTGGCTATAGCCGTTATACACTAGTATACCTCAGTTTCCGTAGCGTGCGCCGTTCCCGTAGCGTGCGCCCATGGGCAATGGGCAATCTAATCAATTTACTCCCTTATGAGGAGGATACAGGATAAAGAATTCAGTTTTCATCATAATAATTCAGCGATGTTAGTGGCACTATACAGAATATTATTGGATTCTTTCGCCAATTTATCGGAAAAGTTCCTTGACAATCAATTAGTCTGAATCGAAGCTCCTGACTTTAGACTCCTCAATGGTCTGATAGTTGGTTAGATTGGGCATAGGCGCACGCTACGGGAACGAACTCAGTTATTCTACACCAATAGACACTGATTTTGCAGTAGGTGGAGTGGGAGGAAAGTTGGGTTGCTTTCACCCATGGGAAGCTATATCATCGGAAAAATCTACGCTGCGCCTATTAGCTTATCTCGATAGTTGGGTAAGTTTTAACGGTGGAATTACACCTGTTTTACCTTCCCGTTCTAGAGTTTGGAGTTGGCTTTAGCTACTCCAAATCTGGTTTCTAGATACTGCCACAAAACGGTAGCCCGTTCGGATCAATCTAGAATACCACTTCCAAAGTCTGGCGCTAGTTAATGGGTGACAATATGATGCCATTAGGGCGTTATACCCATGACTAGATTTTACCCAGCACTAGCTATAGGGTTATTACTGGCATGAACTAACATCAGACCAGCTTTTTCCCTTTGACCAGATCAATCGGTATTATTCTTTACATATTACCAGAGATAGATTAACAAAGATAGAGAATCGGAATTGACACTCACCGGTGATTAGACGCGGGGATTGCTGCTACCCAGTTTTACTATGAAATGTTTGATTTATCAGTTAGTTAGCCAATTCAGTTAGTTAGCCAATGGTATAGTAATCTCTTTGATTCTACCCTAATCTGACATCAAGACTACTAGGATGAGGATGAAGTGACCTGGGTAGCATCAGAGTCTTTTGAGCCTTGGGAAGTTGAGGACATGACACGGCTACTGGGAGGGTGCATGGGATGCTTGAGTTCCCAAAGTTTGACCAATATCAGATACTCATAAAATGCTTGTAAGGTACACCAGGTAAACCCGGCTTGACCATCCAGGAAGCCTCCCAGTAGGAAATACATGTATATAAAACGCAATACAGGTCGCCAGGGCAAGCGTAAGGACAAGTTTTTGAGGGCACGGCGTCTTTCTACTTCCGAACGCCCAAAAAATAGGTCTGCCCACTGAACAGTTCCTTGGTCCAACTGGCGCAAGGTTTCGAGGGCTTCGTCGCTAGAGTAGCGATTGTGTTTATCAATCCAGCGGGTAAATCCCTTACTGTTGGTGTAGTGAGGATATGTTTCTTTGATGAAACCAGTCGGTCCATCACATACTTCCCGTTCCGTATGACCATAATCATCAAACCAAACATTGTCCTTACGAAACAGCCGTAGTTGGTAACGGGGATACTGAGTAGAGTAGCGAATCCACCGATTCATGAACATGACCCGCTCAGCAACGTAATAAGCCACATGCTCCTGTCCTTGTATTGCTCCCTGGCATTCGGCAAATAACTCAGGGGTCATGCGTTCATCAGCTTCAAGGATATAGACCCATTCGTACTTGGTGGGGACTTCCTTGAGCATCCAGGTGCGCTGACGTCCGTGACTTTCAAAGGCGTGCTGCACAACTCGCACCGGATACTGACTAGCAATTTCTACAGTGCGATCGCTACTGATTGAATCTACGATCATCACATCGTCCGATAGTAGGGCTGACTCGATACAAGCAGCAATATCTAGTTCTTCGTTGTAGGTCAGGATATAGATCGAGAACATGTCTTGGGGATCATCATCAAAAATCTGGTCAGGGTTAAAAGTCTCTACCCTACTAAGCTTGTCCACGACGGGTTACTGGTGTACTTCCCAACCCGCGCAATCCGGTCCAGCCAATGGCAATATAGCCAATTGCTAGGAGTAAGCTACTCAGACCAGTTTTAATGCCCAGTTTGAAAGCTTCAGTGGTGGCTCGTTTCTCTAGTTGAAGTTTCTGACTACGGATTTGGTTAATATTCTGCTCTGCTTCTTGATTGAGTACGTCAGGGTTTTCCTTTATTGCCTGCAATTGTTGTCTAACTCTGTTAGCCTGAGCTTTGGCTTGCTCAAGCTGTTGTGCTGGAATCCTACCACTTTTAATGGCTGCATCTAAATCGGCGAGTCTCTTTTCTACCTGGGCTATACCTTGAGGACTTTTGAGAAGTTCAGTGACTTGCTGAGTGCGGTTTTCCAGTTGAACTTCGGCGGTCTTGGCTCTTTGGTTAATTTGTTCTAGAGCCTGGGAACTTTGCAAACGAAGGTTATTGAGATGTAGGGGTACCATTAGCAAAAAGACCAACCCTAGAAAACTAGAGAGACACAGCACCCAAAATCGGAGATCTTGAACCGAAGATTTTGGCTGTGTGGTAGCGGTAGCAGCACTTTGAGCAATCCAATATCCAGCAAATAAAAACCCAATGCCGACCATAGGGATAATGCCTCGGTCAACAACTTGGGTAGCAAAGTTCAACTGCCACTCTGGCTTTAACAGGCTAGCTCCCTGTGAGGGAATTGCCAAAATGATGTAATCCAAAAGAGAGGAAACGATCATTATCACCCCGACAACCTTAAGAGTCAGAGCAGTAAACGAGGAATAAACAGAATTAGTATTCATGGGCTATGAAGCGCGATTATTAGATTAACTTAATCATCGAATTTAGTACTTGAATGATTAATTCCTCCTCAAATTACTGGCTTACTAGTTTTTGGAGTAGTTTTTGGAGTACTCACTCAAGTGTAAAAATAGAATAGCACGAAGGCCAACCATGGCGCTTTGCCCATATTAACCTATGGCAATCAAGAATCCTAACTCCAACATCCTAGCTGGTGTTAAGTTTTAGAGGGGAAGTCCCGCGCTCTACATTTTAGGTGAGCGTCACCAGCCTTAGCCATTAACCATTAACCATTAACCATTAACCATTAACCACTAATCAAGGTGTTAGGATAATTCCTGGTATTCTTCCTTAATCAGGTAAAGCGATCGCACAATCGCTGATTAACGGTAGTCTTGTGGATGTAGTGTTCCTCGGCAGACAGGTTTTATGAACAAAGTGGTTGAAGTTGTACCGGATAAAGAAGCTTTGATTAGGCGAGCTGTTGATGTTGTCCTCAGTAAAATCGAAGGAGCAATCCAGGCTAACGGTCGCTGTACCATTGCCCTTGCTGGCGGTAGCACCCCCAAGCCTTTATACGAAGCGATCGCTACCTTTGACCTTGCCTGGAATAACATTCATGTGTTTTGGGGTGATGAACGCTATGTTAGTCCCGAGCACCCGGATAGTAATCAAAGGATGGCTCGTCTGGCCTGGTTAGACAAAGTCGATATACCAGAGGCTAACATTCACCCCATGCCCACCGATGGCTCTAGTCCCACTGCTGATGCCAATAAACATCAAGCTCAACTGTATGAGTTTTTTGGCATACCAGTAGGAGAGTTTCCTCACTTTGATGTAATTTTGTTAGGCATTGGTGATGATGGCCATACTGCCTCCCTATTCCCCCATACAGAGGCTCTGCAAGTAAAAGACCGACTAGTTACAGTTGGCAACAAAGATGGTCAACCACGAATCACCTTTACGTCGAGCTTGATTAACCATGCCAACTGCGTTATGTTTCTGGTTGCTGGTGCTGGCAAAAGAGCAGCCTTGGCTCAAATATTTGCCCCCGAAGCTGATCCACAAACCTATCCAGCTCGGTTGATCCAGCCCCAAGGAGAACTTTGGTGGCTTCTAGATGAATCAGCAGGTCAAGATTTGAAACATTGACAAGCGCGGAAGTGTCAAGTGTGAACGATGAAGTGCGAAACAGTAACTTCAATCAAGTCTATTACAAGTGGGGCAGGACGTGTTCCTGACAAGAAAACGCGCCATGATGGAATCCAGTTATTGATAGTTCTATCACTAATAGTACCTCGTTCGCGCAGAGTCTCCAAAGGAGAAAGGAGTTCTGGTAGCCTTAAGAGGTGCATTAAGCCTACACTTGCCCGATCGGGAAGTGTATGATCGTCACATTATCTGAAACTAGATAATAGCTGTTAAAAATAATAAATTAAAGTTCTATGATTGTTTGCCCTAACTGCAATCACCAAAATCCGGAAGGGGCTACCCAATGTGAAGCCTGCTACACTCCCTTACCTTCCACTACCAGCTGTCCTAACTGTGGTGCAACAGTTCAGACTGACGCAAGCTTCTGTGGTCAGTGTGGATTTCACTTGAATGTGGGTGCCAATATGGAGAAAGGGGAGAAATCAGGGTCAAACTCTACCCCAGAGATACCCGACTTGGTATCCCCAGACCCACTTATTGAACCTATACCCATGGCTATGAATACTCAAGTCCCCGATCCAGCATCCAATCCTATCAGTTCTGATGATGCTGAATCTACCACCCCTATGCCAGCTACGGTCGTTAATCCAGCCCTCAACTCAGAAGCATTTCAACCGCAGAATCCTGACTTAGAAACCCTGCCATTGCCGCTACCTACCGTTGGCAATTTAGGGTTTTCTCAGGAAGAATCTAGCCAAAACTCGCCATCACCGTCAATACCAGAAGCTGACTTAGAGAACCCGCCACCGCCCCCTGTACCCAATAGAGGTACTGCCCAAACTCAGTTGCAGGTAATCTCAGCTCAACTGCTGCATATGCAAACCAATACAACAATTGAGTTACCGCAGCATATATCGGTGATTCATCTGGGTAAGCCCAATGATAAAATTCCCCCGGATATTGATGTCTCTGGTTTTCCTGACTCAGACATTGTCTCTCGCATTCACGCCGATATCAGAGTTGAGGGGGATACCTACTATATAGAAGATGTAGGCAGCTCCAATGGCACTTATGTCAACCACACGTCTCTAGCACCAGGCAATCGGCATCGGCTAAGAACAGGCGATCGCATTAGCTTGGGGAAAGGTGATAAAGTGACATTTTTGTTCCAAAGTTCTTGAGTTTCCGGTGCTAGGTGGGTGTGACAGCTGGTTGTGCAAAATTGATCTCGGACAAAGCCCCGACCTAAAGCGCTAGCTAGGTCGGGGCAGTTTACTATCGGGGGAGTTTGGCACTGGTTCCGTTAAGCGGGTGGTTGAAAGTCTTGCTATATCTGAATTAGGAGGGATAATAGGTAAGATTTGACCTGTCGCGACTTAGAGGTGAGCAATGGAGTTATTATCCCAAAATTGTCCGTTGTGTGGTAGTCCACAAGTTAAACCCCACGACCGCTATGAGACCCAAAACGGCACACGAACCATCTACCATTGCTTTGAGTGCGATACGTACTGAGCGTGAGACCTTCGCCACCCCCATAGCAGGACTGCGCACCCCCTTAAGTCGCATTATCGAGATTCTCAAAGCCAGAAGCGAAGGGATGGGTCTCCGTGTGGTTCGTACCTTTAACGTTTCCTTGAAAACGGTGATTGATTGGGAAGAACGTTTGGGTGGGCTTAAACCTGTATTGATGCTGTACGCCTTGCTTGATCAGTTTCTGCAACTGGTAATCGTTGGGGATGAACTGTACACGTTGGTCAACAAAAACGTCCCACAAAAGCTGAGTGAGGGCTGGACGATCGTCGAGATGGATAGAGCCAGTCGGTTTTTGTGGGAATTACATTGTGGTCAAAAAGAGCAACAACTGTAAGAACCACGCCATCAAGGTGTTAGTTCAAGTTATAGCAGTCGCCAGGGCAGTTAGGACATCGACATTAGTCTCACACCCTTTGTAAGCGATGCAGAGGTGCGACCCGTGGCGAATTTAATTCGCCAAGGTCAAGCGCACCATTACGGTCTTGGGGGTT
>NZ_JAAHIE010000206.1:0-11778 GCF_010671945.1 Moorena sp. SIO4E2 | reverse complement strand
TAAAGAAGAGTCCCAATAAACTCCCTATTTGTTTTAACCTACAGATTGATAATTCGTCTACATGTAATAACAATTAATGACAAGTAATTAAGAGGAAGCATTTAAGATATAATAGTAAAATGAATACCCTGTTAATGACATGACCGTTAAGAGCGATGACTACACCTGTAGCAGTGGTATTTGTGGGTAAATTTGGGATTACTGCTCTTTTTATTAAGGGGAATGATATCGACATGATATAATTTGCTTCTAACCTGTGGTGTAGAAGCAGGTTAGCTCAAGCCTATTGACTCAATATCATACATATTAAGGAATCTATGCCCCCAGCTGTTTCCCTCCAGAACATCTACAAAATCTACGATAAGGTCCCTGTCGTGAATGACCTGTCCTTTACCATTGAATCAGGAGAGATATTTGGTTTGCTGGGTCCGAATGGTGCTGGTAAATCCACTACAATTCGGATGCTAACTACCTTAACTGAACCGACCAAGGGTCAAATTAAGGTAGCGGGTTACGACGTTGTAGAAGAAAAAGATCAGGTCAAGGAAAATATTGGTGTGGTCTTGCAGCAAACTAGCGTGGATATTGACCTGACTGTCTGGGAAAACATGGAACTCCACGCACGGCTGCATCACATTGCCAATCCTGGGCGTCAGCGGCTGATTAATCAGTGGTTAGAGTATGTAGAGCTAATAGACCGACGGGATAGTTTAGTGAAAACTCTGTCTGGAGGAATGAAGCGTCGGTTGCAAATTGCTAGAGCGCTGTTACATCAACCGAAGATTCTATTTTTGGATGAGCCGACAGTGGGATTAGACCCCCAAACCCGCCGTCGCCTGTGGGAAATTATTCGGGATTTGAATCGCCAAGGTATGACGATATTGCTAACTACCCACTATATGGAAGAAGTGGAGTTTTTGTGCGATCGCTATGGCGCTGGCAAGCCAGGACGGATCGGTATCATGGATTCTGGTAAACTAATCGAATTAGGTACATTTGAACAGTTGCGCCACCAACATGGGGAAGGATTACTGATCAAACAACTCTCAGAACGCTTTGAATACAAATTTTTTCCGACTCTGGAACAAGCGAGTGGCTATCTCGAAAGTTTACCCGATAAAACTGGTGTGATGGTTCGTCCCTCCAACCTGGAAGATATTTTTGTTGAATTGACAGGACGTCAATTGGATTAGAAGCTAATTAAAACAATGCCTCGTCTAGCTACCCAAATTGAAGCGATTCTATACTTGAAGGGACAGCCCGTCTCTATAGAGGAAATCTCAGAGTATGCCCAATGCGATCGCGAAAAAGTTGCGGATGGCCTGATTGAACTGATGGCAGACTATGCCCACCGGGACAGTGCTTTAGAAGTTGTGGAAACCCCTGCTGGGTATAGCTTACAGTTACGATCCACGTTTAGTGAATTACTGCAAAACTTAATTCCTGCTGAATTGGGCACAGGTGCTTTGAGGACTTTAGCTGCGATCGCTCTTAAAGGTCCGATTACTCAAGCTGACCTAGTCAACCTTCGTGGGAGTGGAGCGTATCAACATATCCAGGAACTGGTCGATCTCGATTTTGTCCAGAAACGTAGACAAACTGAGGGGCGCTCGTACTGGTTACAAGTTACCGAAAAATTTCATCAACACTTTGAAGTTCAGCAGCTACTGCCACCCCAATAGAAGCTATGCCAAGGGTTACAAAAACTTCAAGATTTCTTTAAGTAAGCTTTTTTACTCAGAATTTATACCCAAAAAACTGAGATTTATCCCCGAAAGCTGATTCAGGTTATCTCACAATCGTTTAGAGTATAGAAAAGTCGAGATGAAGCAGGTCAAACCTAAAATTCCTAATGGTATTCAACCCCGATTTTCTAAGTTCCCCAGGACCAGAGCCTCAACCGAACCAACTGCTGCAATACCTCCAGAATCAACCTTCTGATGTTTTAGCAAGGATTGCTAAGTCTGCTAGCCCTGAAATCCAACAAATCATCTCTCAGAACGTTCAAGGGCTAGTAGGGATGCTGCCATCAGAAAACTTTAATGTTCAAATCACCACTGATCGGGAAAATTTAGCTGGATTGCTGGCTTCAGCCATGATGACTGGTTATTTTCTCCGTCAGATGGAACAGCGTATGGTTCTTGAAGACAACTTAACCAACTCCACTCCCTTAGGTCCTCAGAAGCAGCGCACTGAAAAGCGTAGGGATTCCCCAAACCCAACTGAGCCATAGATGTCCTCTGGTTTAATACCTAGTTTGATACCTACTAAGTTAGGTAGTTAGGTAGAATGGCACTATGTTAATAATTATTAACTTGGCAAAAAAACTAAATGGAATAGGAAAAAGGGATGATACTATTATATAATATTATCCCTTTTTACTTTTTAGACGCAGGTGCAACATTTTGTGCAGGTATAAGAGGTGTATTCCTCTGTTACTCTCACTAACTTGGAACCATAGCGATTACACAAGTGTTCTAGGATTTGAGAGAACTGATAAAAAGCCCAAGTCATCATAGCTCTTTTCGACCTAGGAGACGCTAAGGGAACGAGCACAATAATACATCTATTATAGCAAAAACTTTCAAGGAGACGCAACATTTTCAGTCCCCAATTCCCAAGGGGCTGTGTGGGTCACCTGCGGGAGCACTTTATACCCCCCGTATCCCGCGCTTGTCTTTGGGCTATAACGGGAGTCCCCTTCGAGTTTAGATGGTAATTGTGATTAGCCATTACCGATTACTTATTACCGATTACTTATTACCGATTATCGATTAGACCTAGCAGCCTTAGTAGTTTTATTATACTGTTTGGGTCAATTATTTTGGCCTGAGCCGAAGTTCCCTTGTCCGAAGTTACCGACAACTGCAGCGAAGTTTGTTACCAATTAGTGATTACTATAACCCAAACAAAATCTTCGACGCGGACTGGATGCACATCAGTTTAACGACCCAACCAAATCTTAATCTGGTCAACTAGACTTGTGCCACCAAACCATAGGGCAAACATAATTGAGATGGAGAGGCTTGCTCCGATCAGGCACAGGACTAAACCCGCTAGGCTAATTGCGCCATCATCTTCAGTTAAGCCAAAACCAGTTATAAAAATTCCCGCAGCTGGAATGGTATTTGTCCCTGGAATCGGAATCATCATCGAAATTGACATTAATGCGATCGCACTCCCCATAAATATCCGACCAGGCAAACTTGTACAAATATAGCTTAGGCGAGGACGGGTAACTGCCTCAATCCGCCGCAACCAAGGGAGTCCTATTTTCAGAAAACCCTGCACGGTTTCCAATTTCATTTTCCCATTCATCATCTTCTTAGGTAGCCAGGGGCGTTTGGCACCAACGATGAGCTGAATAGCCAACAAGAAGATCACAATTGCAAAGGGAATCGAATAACCCGGTGCTGGAACTGGCAAAGCTGAAGGTAGAGATAGGATAACGAATAGAAACCCAAAGATACGTTCCCCCGCTAGGGTTAAAATATCTGCCAGCCTTACCTGAGGCTCTCGCTCTTCCTCAAAAAAATAGCGCTGTAGTTCTACAGAGAGTTTAGCCATTCAGTAGTGATTAGTTATAAAAGTTAATATACTAATATATACTAATCTTTCTAGCACTTACCCTGACATTACCCAAAAAAATGGGTTTAAAGCCCCGTCCTTTAAGGACGGCTTTATAATACAACCTTCTTGTATTGACACTTTTCCGAGAGCATGTTATGATAAATGTCTATAATAATAGATTAATAACAATCTAGGTAGATATTATCTAAAAATAAGTAGACAATGTAAAAAACATGTTTTGAGATAAGCATGTTGCATAATTGAGTCTAACGACTTGATCGTCTATGAAAAAATCAGATAAAAAATCTATCTATCTATCTATGTTTTCAATAATTTAGGTACGGTGGGGCACACCGAAACCTGGATCCGCGCTATCCAATACGCTTATAGAGAATTGTCCTCTACCTTTTCTGGTTCAGACCTGAACAGGCAATACAGCTCGTTGAACGCGATCGCGTGGCCTACGGCCAAGTAAGAATCCCCGTTCTTATCGGAGGGGGAGTGTCAATTAAGATTAATTGCTAGCTGTGCAGCAATTGACAAATGGTTTGTTAGCGATCGCTTCTAACCCCACTGATTTGATCAGATCTACCCATGCTTGGGGCTGGGAATCCCGTAACTGGGCGACAGTAGTCACAGTTTCTTGCCAAATCAGAGCATCAGCATATAGTTTGGCTTGTTCTAAGGTATTTTGCTCCTGATCTAGATTAAGCGCTAATTGCGGACTAAGTTCAGTACGCTGGAGTATTCCTTGAACCCAATGATCTCGGCTACGCTCTTGAGGATCGCAAACTAGTACGAAAAACCACTTGTATTCCTTACCCATGGTCAGAGGTACGGTTTTCGGTATGCTCAGTTGCACAATACCGTCTTTCCTGTTATCCAGGGTCAATGTGGTCAGGTACACCTCTTGATCCTGGTCATCAATTAACACAAATTCTGCAACAGTAGCTGTAGTTTTGGGAACATACCAGAACAGTGTAGGATTAGCCGCCACCGTTTTGACCAGATTATTGGTTGGCACGATAGCAGTTAAAGGGATATCACCGTTGTCAGTACAAGAATAGCTACGAGACCCTCCTCCTGCTGTTCTTCTCGGTTTTCCTCGTTCTGGTACTTGTGGTGGAAATTTAATCATATGTGTCCCAGCCCCAAGGGTTCTAGACGGTGACCCTCGCTCTGGTGGTCGTGGGAATTGTGCACCAACTTCATGGTGTGGGTATGACTGTGCCAGTAACTGGGCTGCGGTGAAGTCAGTTACCAGTGCAGCCGAGAGCATAGTAGTCAGCACTGCCAGATAGGTTGGAGATTGTTGCCAAGTCATGATCAATCACCCTACTCATTGAATAGGCCTCTTGCAAAAGTCAATTTTTGCGATCGGGCTATAGTATTTATCATCCTCTTTTTAAAGATTTATGCAAGAGTCCATATAATTTTATAATTTGCCTTTAGCTATAACCTAGATAGTTAACCCATTTAGAAAAATCATCCATAATCTCGAAAAATCATCGATAATTGGCTTTCACAAGTGGTATTTGCCTACTTTCTATTCTTCTTCAGGACTGACGCAGTCACTCCACCCTATAGGTATAGTTTTATAGGTATAGTTGGCTCCCCATTTTCTGCCAAGTCCTGTTTTTAAAAGGGTTGCAGCTAATCCCACACCTTATTTTACCGCCTAATTGCTAATTCTGAGTAATTACTTTATATCCAACTCAGATATCGATCTTAGGTATCTATATATTTAATCCCAAGTTACCATCAAAGGTATTGGTATTATTTGGCTATTTTATGCAAAGGGAGCAATAATCTCAAGTCGGCTTAATCACTTCCCAAATAGTTACTGAATTCTTGGGTCAGGGTAATCGATAGTCGGGAATAGTCAACTACCAATTACCCATGACCGATGACCAATTACCTGTTACCCATAACCCATTACCCGAGAAGGGAGATTAGGATTATTGAACCGGTATCGTCAACGGATTACCCTCGTTTTAGGTACCAGAAGTCCAAGAGTTCATGTACTCGATTTGCTCTGGGGTTAGGGTGTCAATGTTAATGCCCATTGCTTGTAACTTCAACCGGGCAATTTCCTTATCCACTGCTTCAGGGATGGAGTGTAAACCTGGTTCAATGGATCCTTTGTTCTTGACTAGGTATTCACAGGCCAAAGCTTGGTTAGCAAAGCTCATGTCCATCACCGCACTGGGATGACCTTCAGCTGCTGCCAGGTTAATCAGGCGTCCTTCACCCAGTACCACAACGGATTTACCATTTTTCAAACAGTACTCTTGGGTAAAGTTCCGTACTTCTTTGACTTCTGTTGCCATTTCCCCTAAGGACTTGAGGTCAATTTCAATATCGAAGTGACCAGAGTTGCACACCATTGCTCCATCTTTCATCACCTCGAAATGCTCAGGGCGAATCACGTGCTTGTTCCCAGTAACTGTGATAAACAAGTCACCTAAGGGAGCAGCTTCTGCCATCGGCATTACCCGGAAGCCATCCATTACAGCTTCAATGGCTTTAGTGGGGTCAATTTCAGTAACAATGACATTGGCTCCCAGTCCCCGGGCTCGAAGTGCTGCGCCTTTGCCACACCAGCCATAACCGACCACAACCACGTTTTTACCAGCTAGCAACACGTTGGTGGCGCGGATAATACCATCAAGGGTAGATTGACCAGTACCGTAGCGATTGTCAAAGAAGTGTTTGGTGTCAGCATCATTAACATTCATTGCCGGGAATGTCAACACCCCGTCATTGAACATAGCCCGCAGACGGACAATGCCAGTGGTGGTTTCTTCGGTGGTGCCAATGATATCACCGAGCTGGTGTTGGCGCTCTTTTACCAGAGTGGCGGTAACATCGCTACCATCATCGATTATAATGTTTGGTTTGTGATCCAGGGCAATTTCAACGTGGCGGTGATAGGTTTCGTTATCTTCCCCTTTGATGGCAAATACAGAAATCTCATGATCAACCACTAAGCTAGCCGCTGCATCATCTTGGGTTGACAGAGGGTTGCTGGCAATCAGGACAGCATCAGCACCAGCAGCCTTGAGTGCGATCGCTAAATGGGCAGTTTCGGTGGTTACGTGACAGCAAGCAACTAAACGAATTCCTTCCAAAGGCTTTTCTTGGGCAAAGCGGTCTCGAATTTGCTTGAGCACTGGCATCTCCCGTCCAGCCCATTCAATCCGCTGTTTTCCTTTTGGTGCCAGAGACAGGTCTTTAACTTCGTGTTTAATCCGAGTAGCAGTTGCAATCATCAGGTTTTGTGTTTTCGTTAACGTTTTTTAGTTTAGCTTTGATTAGTTTAACGTGTTGGAGAAAGTGCCACCGGATGGGAAACCTTTATCAAAATTCTGATTAAACTGGCTGAGATTTAAGATAGTTTACAGATTTCTACCATCAACGGGTGATCAGGAACTCAGTTCGATGTCGGAAATTGGCTAGTTTTTTCAGGAGACAGCAGACTCAATGGCAGCAAACCACCATAGGATTGATTACTGACCAGGACTAAAATAGTATATTTGTACTATAATAAATAGAGTGAGTTGACGGTCAGCTGATCTGATATAAACCCCTAATCAAGGTTTTTCCCCATGAAGAAGCACTATATACTGAGCATCAATCCCAATGCCGAGTACCAATGGGAGCAGTGTACGTTAAGAGATCCCATTACCGCAGAACGGCCAGACTTTGCTGGTTTGATTGCCCAAGCTGTGGCAGATCAAACTGGTTCTTATCTAGTGGCAGTTAATATTGAGGTAGAAGTATTAGAGCAAGCAGCACAGCCCCAAGCTCAGAAAGTGCGGGTTGATTTGCCAGTGCTTGCTGTGGAAGTGCAACCATCAGGATTAGTAGCATGATGATTGACATAGTTAACCGAACCCGGTTCTAACACAAATGTAGCTTCAACCCGCATTCAACAACCGCTCTCCTATCGGGTCAGACCTGGGCTTGGTGCGGGCTTAGCTAAAACCAAAAAGCTTAACGAGAAAAACCGTTCCCCCGCCCGATGATGGGATTTTCCACAGCTTCTCGGTACTGTTCAACGGCTTCAGTATAGGCAATGGGCAGAACACACTCGACGTTTTCATGGGGACGAGGAATGATCACCCAGGATTCCAGGGTAGCGCCATGGGCTTTTTCGACGGCTGCAATACCGGCATCCATAGCTGTTTTTACTTCCGAAACATCCCCCCGAATATTGATATTGAAGCGGGCGCTACCAACTCTGATGTAGCCTACTAAGGTAACCCTACCGGCTTTAACCATAGCATCTGCTGCTGCGAGTATACCAGGAAAGCCTTTGGTTTCGAGAGATCCAACCGCCACTGTGGACATAGCCAAACTCCTTAATCTGTTGAATTATTTGAAACTCAGGAACTATTGTACGAATCTTCGCTACCGATTCGGCTTAATACGTAAGCTATCAGCTATCAGCGTGTCGCGTATCAGCTATCAGCTAATGCGCTACAGATGGTGCCACTTGATGTGCTTATGGGCAATTAGGACGCTAGGGAACTTTTGAATCAAACAAGTAAGCAAAATTTTAATCTGAGTTATGGAAAGCTGACGGCTGACCGCTGACGGCTGAATGCTTACCTTAATACTGATTAAGTGTATTAGTTTAAAATGTTCGGAACTCTTCGACTTTGCTGGTGTAGTGGATGGGCAGCACTGTGTCCACATTTTCATTAGGGTTAGGAATGATATAGTGAGCTGTCACCTCCGCACCATAGGTTTTCTCTACGGCTTCTAGCCCAGCTGCTACCGCGACGTTTACCTCTGAAATTTTACCACGGACGCTCACCATAAACCGACCTTTCTCAGATTTATCATAGGATACCAGTGTGACTGCCCCTGCTTTGACCATGGCGTCTGCTGCGGCTAGTACCCCTGGAAAACCTAGGGTCTCAATAGTTCCAACTGCTACTGGCATTGTGTTCTACTCCGGTCAACATGAAAAGTTTGTTAAATCTGATTGTACTGGAGTTATTAGGCAAAATATATCCTAGCTTGCCTAAAACGTTAACATTTAAAATTTAAACTATAAAATATTGAAATTTAACAATAAAAATTAACACTTAATATAAGTTGAGTTTGGTTAGTTTTTTTAGGCTCTTGCGCACCTGTTTTTCTTTCTCCTGGAGTTCAGTAATCATTTTTTGATTATAGGGATCGATAATCTCTGAGTTACTTTCTGACTTTAACCAAAGTTTACGGGCTAGTTGAAAACATAACTGACATCGTTCTAAATTTTTCAAAATTGAAGGAGTAAATTGAGCCAACAATTCTTCATCTTTTTTGGTAAACCCCTTTAGATCAATTCTTTCAGACAAGTTATCGTTTGGATTACTATTGGGTTTTAACTTATTAATTAATTGTACCACAGCAATTAAATTTTTTTGCTGATTCAACACGGGCCAAGCTACCATAGTATAGGTTCGGTAACCGGTAATTTTGTCGATTCTTTTCGCTTCTTCAGAGCGTGGGTCGTCATAGACATCAAAGGGAACATTAATAATACTTAAGGAGGTAGCAGCTGCACCAGCAATTCCTTTATCTGCTGGAATATCAATGACTAGGGAGCCACCTTTCCCGTCATCAGCGTCAATGGAACCGAGGATGTTACTGTGCTCATCCAGTAAAAAAATACTGGTGCGGTCTGCTTTTAGTATATTTCCAGCTTTTCGGGTCAGGCGACGTAACATTTCTTTGAGGGTGTCCACTAACTCCCCTAAAGCGTCATCAACGGTGTTCACCTCTTCGATAGGCTTTGGTTTTGCGTTCGCGTAGCTTGGCCTAGGGCCAATCCCATCACTGGTATCGACGGTATCTACTTCACTAGTATCTACTTCAATCTCTGAGGATTTCACTGGAGTTTCCAGTAAATCTAAACCAGCGATTTCTCGCCAGTTTAACTGCAATGCTTGACAAATTTCTACAAAGAAAAGACCTTTAATGGGCTTTCCGATCAGAAAAAGATTAACAATGGGCAAGTCTAAATCTAATTCATTAGCTAGGTCTATATCTCTTCCCCGACGCTTACGCTTCCAAACTAATTTGACTGTTTCGAGGTACTTAGGGTGTACACTATATAATTTTTCCATTCTTTTTTGATTTGGGGAAAGCTGCTTATCTCAACTCCAAATGATTAGGGAGTAGCAAAAAAATAAAATACCAGGTTTTAGCTTGTCGGATAGGCAAAAAAGTTGGTTTTCAGTTTTATAGATTAAATTAGGTTCCCCACCCTACTTTAATTGGTATTTTTTTTCATGCAAGTCCCGGCTGTCAATCTATTGGTTTTTATGGATATTCCGGATACTTCATGTCACTGCTCTTAGTTTCTAATAGGTTTATCCCATTAGTTAACTAGACTCCCTAGGTAGTTTTACCAAACTAGTTGCTGCTTTCACTAGTGGATTGCGCTAGATGTTGCTAGGCAATTAACCGTGCTTGTTAATAACCTATAAGTTATTGATAACAGTCACAGTATCAGCTACATAGCGTCAGTTACCCTTACCTAAATTACCACTATGGTGAAGATACCATAGTTGGTATACAGCTGTCGCACCTGATCATTGACATCCTCCCCTCCCTAAGCAACTTCCCTATGCTCAGTCACTTTGAGGGAGGGGATTCCTAACTCTCGCGAATTAGGTTTTCTGCTTCGACCCGTGCCAACTAGAGTATCGTGACCGATACTCCCCGTCGCTTCCAGTCCACAGACATTTTCTACTACCGTCTGCCCGACGGCATTTAACCCTCTATTTCTAAGAACCTGACTAGCTGCTACATCTCTTGTGGTTCTGTATCCACACTCATCGCAGTGGTGAAAGCGAATATCTAGAGTTTTTTTGCCAGTGTGTGCCTTCGGACAGGCTTCGCCAACAACAAATATCATGCCAGCACCATCACACAAATGATGAGCTAGTTTAAAGTGCCAATCTTTACGAGTGTCAGATATGCGCTGATGTAGTCTAGCTATTTTCTGGTTTAGCTTGTATCTATTATTTGACCCTTTTTGCTTATTCTTTAGCCTACGTTGCAGCAATTTCAGCTTGCGCTGTAGGGTGATCAGAAATCGAGGTCGCTTAATCTCTTCACCATCACTGGTAGCTACAAACTTGAGGACGCGATTTCCGAGGTTGCCTCGGAAATTAAAGCCGTCCGTGTCAAACCCCAAGTCCAAACCTCTAGGATGACCGTGAGGCATGGGACTAGAGACATTGACATTTAGCTGTAGTGACAGCATCACAAAATAACCAGATGCTTTTCTAACTATCCTCGCTTGCTTGACTTGAAACCCAAAGGGAATAGGCCTTGACTGTCGCCATTTCACCCATCCCAGTTTTGGGAACTTAATCCCATCATCTCTAATTGGGTCTTTTCCTAACTGTGGAAAGACAAACGACCGCATCCGATACTTATTCTTAAAGCGAGGCCAACCAAAACCTCTGGCTTTCATATCGTCCCAAGCTCTATCTAAAGTTCTTAGGGTTTGTTGTAGTACTTGAGAGTGAACTGTTTTCAGATGAGGATAGAGTTTCTTGGCTTGAGTTAATTGCTTGGCTTGCTTATGGTAATTCGGAAATGGTTCGTCGGCAGAAATGATGTACTCGGATTGAATCGAACAAGCATTAATAGGTGACTTACGAGATGCACACCAATCTTTACGCTGCCTAAGGGCAAAATTCCAGACAGAACGACAAATATCTAGGGTTTGCTCGATAGATTCAATCTGTTCGGCAGTTGGTTCTAGTTTGTACTCGTAGGTCATGGTTAGCATGGCCAAATTATAGCTTACATGGGCTATAATGTTGTGTAAATATTTAAGAAATTTGCCAATTATCGGGGCATCTAACCCCTCAATTGGCTTGAGGGAGTCCATGTATCCCCGCCCTATGACATCGTGTTCGTCAGCTAACACTCGTCATGTCCGACGGGGTTTTATAGTTCCCTCAAACTCCCTCGTTTCGATAATAATGCTTTTTGCGAAAAAGGTAAAGTCCTTTCCAGGAAATGTAAGCAGTCAGCTAATACGCTACGCCCATGGTACAGAAACTGCTTCTGAGAGGTTGTCTGAGAAGTCTCATTTGCTACATCCAAGCCCCCGTTGGTCCCCCAATTCTGGGGGACTTTTAGAAGCAAATTGACTCTTGTTCCCCCCAAAGTTGGGGGGTCAGGGGGGCAAAA
>NZ_JAAHIE010000205.1:0-11814 GCF_010671945.1 Moorena sp. SIO4E2 | reverse complement strand
GCGCTTACCGTTACTTGCACATGGATGCTGGTCATCTAGGACAGCGGCTCAATCTAGCAGCTATTTACCTTGGTTTAGGAGTAAGTGGTATTGGTGGCTTCTTTGATGACCAGGTAAATGACGTTTTAGGTATTCCTGTTGATGAAGCGGTTGTTTATATTACAACTTTGGGGCGTCCTAGAACACGGTTTTGAGGTTTCTTTCGGGAGTAGGGAATCGGGAGTCGGGAGTCGGGAGTGGGGAGTCGGGAGGGTGGGGAGTGTTGGAAGTTTGGGGAGAGGGGGAGATAGGGAGAATTGGGAGTCGGGAGTGTGGGGAGATGGGGAGAATGGGGAGATGGGGAGATGGGGAGAGAGATTATTGATGTGATCGCATCGACTCGGGAATCGGGAGTCGGGAGTCGGGAATCGGGAAATCGGGACAGAGATTATGGATGCGATCGCATCGACTCGGCAGTCGGGAGTCGGGAATCGGGAGTCGGGAGTCGGGAATCGGGAAATCGGGACAGAGATTATGGATGCGATCGCATCGACTCGGCAGTCGGGAGTCGGGAATCGGGAGTCGGGAGTCGGGAATCGGGAAATCGGGACAGAGATTATGGATGCGATCGCATCGACTCGGCAGTCGGGAGTCGGGATGCGATCGCATAATTTAATTTACCGTCCTGCCCAAATAACGCCAACCGACCCCTAGAAATACTTTAGGACTTACGCAGTAACTCTACCTGTAGGGTTTGGTGCCCAGTTTTGGGTAAGTCCTGTCCAAGTCGCTGTTTCGCCAATGTCTGGTCTTCAAACAATAGTTGCACCCAAGCCGTAATAGCTTGGGTGTGGCTTTTTAGGCCGCCATTTTATACAAAAGCTGCTGACAGTCTTAAAAATCTTAACAAAAATGTAAACTTTATTTTCGCTATGTTACATTAAATTTAATACTTTATTAAGAATTGTTACCTAGAGGACTAATCAACTACATGGCGGAACCTACCCATCTGGCTGAGCTTGAGCAGGGTCTAAAACTCTGGAATCAATGGAGAGACAATCATCCCAAACTGATCCCTGACCTGATGGAAGTAGACCTGAGTGGGCAAAACCTCAATGGTTTCAATCTCTTTCAAGCCGAGCTAATGGGATCTAACTTGAGTGGGTCATTGCTGATTTATACTGACCTGACTGAGGCTTGTGTCGTTGGGGCAATATTTGATAAAGCTATTCTTCGTCACGCTTACTTGAATAGAGCCAAGCTTACCCGTACATCCTTCCAAAGAGCAGACCTGACTATGACATCTTTGGAAGACGCTAATCTAATTAGGGTTAACTTTTCTCTGGCAGACCTTGAGGGAGCTAATCTGTTTAGAACTAACCTGATTGCTGTGAATTTCACCAAAGCCAATCTGAGTAGGGTCAACTTCACTGAAGCGGTGATGACTGGGGCTAATCTTAATGAAGCTCAACTGATTGGTAGTAATTTTGATAAAGCTAATTTAACAGGAGCAGATCTGGTGAAGGCGAATCTGAAAGGGGCTAACCTTAGTCAAGCTAATCTTAGTTATACCAACCTCAGAGAAGCTAACCTTAGTGAAACCAACCTCAGAAAAGCGAATCTTACCGGAGCTGATTTAACTCATGCCAACCTTCAGGGGGCTAATCTGATTGAAGCGGAACTTGATGGAGTGATATTAAATACGAGTATTTAGTTATTTGGGAAAGGGAGTAGGGAGTCGGGAGTCGGGAGTCGGGAGTCGGGAGTAGGGAATCGGGAGTCGGGAGTCGGGAGTGGGGAATCGGGAAGAAATAGGTGTGTCTACTTCATTAATAGTAAGCATTCAGTAGTCAGCAGTCAGCGGTCAGGAGTCAGCGGTCAGCGGTCAGCCTTTGCCTGAGCGCTGATAGCACCTAAAGTAGCACCTAAAGTAGCCCATAGGCTGATAGCTGATGGCTGATAGCTGATAGCTGATAGCGGATAACTGATAGCTAATAGCTGAGAACTGATACGCGACACGCTAATAGCTAATAGCTGATAGCTTACCCTTTAGTGCAGAAGTGCTGCAGAAAAAATATTTCGATGGGCTTGTCGAGTCTTGATTAAGTCGGCTTTGATCGAAATATCCGCACTCACATTCTGCATACATCGCTAATGATCAATTTTCAGCTGCCATGGTCTGATCGCGGCCATACCTCTGAATCTTCTGTGAAGAAAAAACACTGTAATGGTTCAATAGGTCAAATTAAAAAAATCAGACAGGGTGCTCTAGGTAGTCTCTTTGTGACTCTGTTTTGGGCAATTACCCCACCAGTTTTTGCCGCTGAGTATCTCACTCTACGCTTAGGGCCATTTGAGCAATCTGTCGCTATCAAGGAATTAGAAACGTTTGCTGAGACAGGGGAGTTATCACCAGCACTGCAACCCTATCGAGATATCCTCACGCCACAGATTCGGAAGATTTTGACCAATAGCCTCAAACTCAACCCTAAGACCACAGAAACCTTTATCAATGACCTTCTCCTCTCCAGCGATGGCGCACGGTTGTTGGACAGACTAGGGTTAGCACTCCCCGATAGTAGTTTAGAGCAATTAAAAGCTGCTCTGTTGTTAGGAGCAAGGCAAGTTAATGGTTTAAGTGTGCTGAGTTTCTTACGGGCTTACCCAGGAGAAAAGATCACTTTGGATGCTTCGTCTGCTGTTGGGATTGCCCTACAACTTAATGCCTCTTATTGGAAAAGTTTAGCAGTTGGTCCGATCTTAGAGCAAGATTTGGCTGTTGCGGACGCTGCCACCTTTCGCCCTAGATTTGACCCTGCTACTTCCGGTCCCCAATTGGTTAAACAGCGTAAACTAAGACTAAGAGACCGACAACGGCAACGTACTATTATTGTAGATCTATACTGGGCTGAGGATACCACTGGACCAATGGTAGTTCTCTCCCACGGATTTGCTGCAGACCGCAAATTTCTGAGATATTTAGCACGCCATCTAGCCTCCCATGGCCTTACTGTAGCTTCCCTAGAGCATCCTGGCAGCAACTTTACCAGGATTAACAGTTTGTCAGCACCTGGTAAACTTGGGGATTTGTTACCTCCGGGGGAGTTTATTGACCGTCCCAAAGATGTCAGCTTTCTCCTGGATGAGTTGGCTGACATCAACGATAGATATTCTACCATGCTTGGTAAACTGAATACTCAACAAGTTACAATTATTGGTCATTCCTTGGGGGGCTACACGGCTTTAGCGTTGGCTGGGGGAAAACTCAATTTAGAGGAACTGCGACGGTTTTGTAAAAATCGCTCTCCTGTGGGCAGATCCCCAGCAGATTGGTTCCAATGTGCAGCGGCTGATTTACCAGAAGACGAGGTTAATCTTACTGATCAGCGAGTGGTGCAAGCGATCGCTTTGAATAGTGTAACCGGGCGTTTGTTTGGTACTAAGGGTTTGCGTCAAGTTACTGTACCAACCTTAATGTTAACGGGCACAGAGGATGCCATTACACCAGCTCTAGACCATCAGTTACGGTCTTTTAATCAGTTGGGGGGTTCTAAGTATTTGATTAGCGCCATTGGTGGCACTCACCTCAGTGTGACTGACCCGAAGAATCTTAACGATGCGATCGCTAGAAGTACGTTAGTCAAAGAAGTGGTTGGAGACGATGCCCATAGCCTGCGGCAACTGGTCAAAGGTGTAAGTTTAGCCTTTATTAAGCAGCTAACTCCAGAAGCTGAACGCTATGAACCATTTTTAACCCCAGCCTACGCTCAATCTCTTTCGAGTCCCAAAATTTCCTTGCGTCTGAGTAAAAAATTACCCCCTACGATAGCGACTTGGTTTCAAGTTCTATCCGTGGGAAATCAGCAGGTTGCTATTAACTTTAAGGACGTAAATTATGGGTCGATCAGCTCAAATAAATTCTATTTTTATCCTAACACTAAAATGATGACTCCGAATAGTTTTTGCATTGGACAGCTGAATCAATTGTTCAATAAACTTATCAACAAGTACCGCGAAAAAGCAACTCGCATCAGTTAAGCTATATAGTTTTAGGGAGTCGGGAGTCGGGAGTCGGGAGTCGGGAATAGGGAATAGGGAATAGGGAATAGGGAGTGTGGGGAGATGGGGAGATGGGGAGATGGGGAGATGGGGAGTCAGATCAGTAGACCTCTTGCATAAGTCTCATAAACCGTGGGTGTTGACAAGGCAAAAGGCATGCATACAAAAGGGATAGATTTTGATTTCATATTTATTTTTGCAAGAGGTCTAGTTTTCCCGATTCCCGATTCCCGATTCCCTACTCCGGATTCCCGATTCCCGATTCCCGATTCCGGATTCCCGATTCCCGATTCCCGATTCCCTTAATTAATTGATAGTTGACAATTTTAAAGTTTTGTAACTTATGGCCAATATGGCAAGACTTTTCTATTAGCTATGGGGGAAGTTTATATAAACAATCAATAGAAATAAATTGGATATATGGCTATCATGGAAATCTCTGATTTAGGTTTCACCGAGAGGTTAGAGAGTGACAGCTTTGTTTCTGACAGTAGTGATCATAAAATAACTGATGTTGTCGGTGGTACAAGTCGCAGGATTCGTTGGCCTCATAATGATCAACCGCAGCAGGAGCCTACGACAATTGTGAGCATACCCATAAAATTACCGTTTTGTCCTCTTTTCTTATTTCCTGATGGCACTATCGGGCATAAGTGTTTTGATACTGATGATAGTCATTAGTCACTAAACCCAGCCAACCACATCTTTGATTTGATAGATCGCTAGCTCCCGGTCAATATGTTTCTTGGCTTTAAGAATCGGACTGTTAGGATTTTTGTACCAGCGCTGGGAGCGGAAACAAAAACCATTGGCTGTTATTACCTCCCAACTATAGCGAGTGCGATCAATCAATAACCAGATTTCATAGGAGTGATAGGTCTGTCGGGGAAATTTAAGAATACCAATTTCTAGCAGAATGCTCATGCGCATCCGCGATCGCTCTATACGTTTGAGTAATTCCAGAAAACACAATGCTGCCCGTTTAGCCGCCTCATGAGTTGGGTAACGGTAGCGATCGCGGGGTTCAAATTTGAAGTCTCGACTACTAAGGCGGAAATGAAACTTGCCTGAAGCATCTTCGACATATATCACACTCCAGGGGGTTTTCGGGTACTTTACACAAAAACCTGGAGCTATTAGTTTAACCGCAGTTGCCATCCTTATCCCTTTGCTAAACCGTTGCTGACAGGATCTTAGCCAAATTTTGATCGATCACCAACAGAGGGTTGCGGTCAATGAGCTTGACCGAAGGTGATTACCGATTACCGATTACCCGTTATTCTCGATTATTCCACAATTGGGCAACGCCCTTTTAGGCGTGTGAGAAGTCAATATCATCCTGGCCATAGGCTTGCCAAGCCAAGTCTACTAAGCCATCAACAATAGCAGCAGCCACTACCGCAGAACCCTTACGACCATCAATCCGAATGTGGGGAATCAAAGAGTCCGTCAACCGAGATTTAGCCACATCCACCTCGACAAATCCCGCAGGTACCCCAATCACCAAGGCTGGTCGAATTTCCTCTGCCTCAATCAACTCCACCAATACTGTTAAAGCTGTCTGAGCTTGACCAATCACAAAAATTCCTTCTGGATAGCGTCTAGCTAAGGTTTGCATCCCCCAGGCTGCCTTAGTCTTTTCTTTTTGAGGACGAGTGAGGGTTTCCATGCTGCAATACACAGGATTAGCAAAGGTATCTTGAATGTGGGGAGTGATCCCTACTTGTACCATTGGCACATCCACTACAATTGTGCTACGAGCAGCTAGAGCTGCTGCTCCTGCTTGTAATGCCCGCTCAGAAAAATGAATCAGAGACTTATACTCAAAGTCGGCTGTGGCATAAATCACCCGCCGCACAATCTCGTATTCCGCTGGTGAAAAGACATGCTCGCCTATTTCACGGTCAATAATTGCCAGACTTTGAGCATCAGTTATATGCCATTCCATGAGGACTCTTCAGACAAACTGGTTGTGATTATTTTGACATTATTCTGCTTGCTATAGGGGTTTTCATATTAGGGAACAGGGAATCGGGAACAGGGAATCGGGAATCGGGAATCGGGAATCGGGAATCGGGAATCGGTAACAGGCAATAGGCAAGAGGCAAGAGGCAATAGGCAAGAGGCAAGAGGCAATAGGCAATAGGCAATAGGCAATAGGCAATAGGCAATAGGCAATAGGGAAAACTGATCTGACTCCCCATCTGGCCATCTCCCCATCTGGCCATCTCCCCCCACTCCCGACTCCCGACTCCCGACTCCCGACGCCCGACTCCCTGTAACTAAAAATTAAAAATAATTGCAATTTGATTCAGATTCTTTTATATACCTAATTTATATGTTTAGCTTGGCAAGTGGATTTGGGGAATTAGATACCAGGGAAAGAACACTTATCCCTAAGGATAGTTATTACCTCGGAGTTCTGAGAAAATCTAAATCACGCTTGGGTCTTAAGGCTGTTCGCGTAGCGTGGCCAAAGGCCAAGGCTGAAGGCTGAAACCATATTGGTTGCTGAGTAACAAATCCATAAAATTGTTACATTATTGATGATTGATGATTGATGATTGATGCTTAATGCTTGATTATTGATGATTGATGCTTGATGTTTGATACTTGATACTTAATCTTTTAACAAGGGAGAATAGGATATGAAATTGGCTTACTGGATGTATGCAGGTCCTGCCCACATTGGCACACTGCGCGTTGCGAGTTCTTTTAAGAACGTCCATGCTATTATGCATGCCCCCCTAGGGGATGACTACTTCAACGTGATGCGCTCCATGCTAGAGCGAGAGCGGGACTACACTCCGGTAACTGCTAGTATTGTTGACCGGAACGTGCTAGCACGGGGTTCTCAGGAAAAAGTGGTAGACAACATCACCCGCAAAGATCAGGAGGTAAACCCTGATCTGATTGTGCTTACCCCCACCTGCACCTCCAGTATCCTACAAGAAGACCTGGAAAATTTTGTAAACCGGGCTCAGATGGATGCTAAGGCTGATGTGATGTTGGCAGATGTCAACCACTACCGGGTCAATGAATTGCAAGCGGCTGACCGCACCCTAGATCAAATTATTCAGTTCTACCTCAACAAAGCCCGCAAGAAGGGTGAGTTGCCAGAGGGCAAAACCGCAAAGCCCTCGGTTAACATCATTGGTATTTCTACCCTTGGCTTCCACAATCAACACGATTGTACTGAACTGAAGCGGCTGATGGCTGATTTGGGCATTGAAGTTAACGAAGTCATCCCAGAGGGAGCTTCTGTTCACAATCTGAAAAATCTACCTCGGGCTTGGTTTAACCTGTTGCCTTATCGGGAAATTGGCTTGATGAGTGCCCGTTACCTGGAAGAAGAGTTCTCGATGCCCTATGTCGATATTGCTCCTCTGGGTGTGGTGGAAACTGCCCGTTGTATCCGTAAAATTCAGGAAATTGTCAATGGTCAAGGTGCTAATGTCGATTACGAAGAGTACATCAACAACCAAACCCTGTACGTTTCTCAAGCTGCCTGGTTCTCTCGCTCCATCGACTGCCAGAACTTGACGGGTAAGAAGGCTGTGGTTTTCGGAGATAATACCCACGCTGCGGCTATGACTAAGATTCTGGCACGGGAGATGGGTATTCATGTGGTGCTGGCTGGTACCTACTGCAAGTATGATGCGGACTGGTTCAAGGAGCAGGTGAGCGAATACTGTGATGAGATCCTGATCAGTGATGATAATGGTCAGATTGGGGATGCGATCGCACGAATTGAACCTGCTGCGATTTTCGGTACCCAAATGGAACGGCACGTTGGTAAGCGCTTGAATATTCCCTGTGGTGTGATTGCTGCTCCAATTCATATCCAAAACTTCCCCATCGGTTATCGCCCCTTCATGGGTTACGAAGGCACTAACCAAATTGCTGATTTGGTCTACAATTCCTTCACCTTGGGTATGGAAGACCACTTGTTGGAAATCTTTGGTGGTCATGATACCAAGGAAGTGATTACCAAGGGTATCTCTGCTGATTCTGACCTGAACTGGAGTAAGGACGCTAAAGCAGAACTGAATAAGGTGCCTGGTTTTGTTCGCGGTAAAGTGAAGCGCAATACTGAGAAGTTTGCTCGTGAGCGTGGCTTTAGTGAAATCACTCTTGAAGTGATGTATGCCGCTAAGGAAGCTGTAGGGGCTTGAGGTTAATACAGCTTTAACCTGAATCAGGGGAGATGGGGAGATGGCCAGATGGGGAGATGGCCAGATGGGAACCCACCCCTAGGGCGTGTCTTCAAACTCCGAGTACCCCCGTTTCCCTTAAAAAAGGGGGACTTTGAGTATGGCTCCCCCCTTAATAAGGGGGGCTGGGGGGGATCTAATATCTTGCGGAAAACTTTGAAAACACACCCTAACCCCTCCCAGGAGGGGAATATGGGGAGATGGGGAATCAGATCAGTTTTCCCGATTCCCGATTCCCGATTCCCGATTCCCGACTCCCGATTACCGATTACCGATTACCGATTCCCGATTCCCTACTCCCTACCGATTCGATTACCGATTCCCGATTCCCGATTCCCGATTCTTTGTACCTCTTTCAAATTCTGTGACTCTATCGACGAAGATTGCGGTGATTGCTCCGAAAAAATTTAATTATTATTTACAAAAAACTTCAATAGCAAGACCCGCCTATTGCTTCTGGTGGGTCTTGATGATTTTGCCCAGCCATGCTCTATGGTGAGCAACCTTAACTCTTACAGGATTTACCCATTTTCCCATAAATCCCCCAAACTTAGGGGACTTTTTGAGTAGTACCCCCGCTTAATCCAGGCTGGTGATTTACTATTTTTGTTTATTGTAATACTTTTTCGTAAAAATTTTTATAAAAATAATTATTTAAATATTAAATTTAATAAATAAGATTTAAAGTGCTTTATATAATCGCTTAAGTTTAAAGACGTTGATTTAAACTAATTTAAAGGCTATATCCATAAAAAAGACCATGTATTTTATGGTGCAGTTCGTGAATAATGCAATAAGCGCCGAAAGCCAAGCAATCTACCGCTGGCTTTAGGGTCCCTCGCTGAATCACTGCCTGAGGTGCGACCCAAGGGCGATTTACTCGCCCTAGGAGGCGCGCACCTAAGATAAATCAAGCATAATTGCTGAAATTTGGCTTTCGGCTGGCTTAGGGGCAAAGACAACATAAGAATTTTTATCTGAAACAGGAGATAAGTAAAGGTGAAACTTTCAGTTTATGGAAAAGGTGGTATCGGTAAGTCCACAACTAGCTGTAATATCTCAGTTGCCCTAGCTAAGCGGGGTCGAAAGGTGCTGCAAATTGGCTGTGACCCGAAGCATGACAGCACATTCACTCTGACTGGTTTTCTGATTCCTACCATTATTGATACCCTTCAGGAAAAGGATTACCACTACGAAGATGTCTGGCCTGAAGATGTGATTTACAAGGGTTATGGTGGTGTTCATTGCGTAGAAGCTGGTGGTCCTCCGGCTGGTGCGGGTTGCGGTGGCTATGTGGTTGGTGAAACTGTAAAGCTGCTCAAGGAACTGAATGCTTTTGATGAGTACGATGTGATTCTGTTTGACGTTCTGGGTGATGTAGTCTGTGGTGGTTTTGCTGCTCCCCTGAACTATTCCAACTATTGCATGATTGTGACGGATAACGGTTTCGATGCGTTGTTCGCTGCTAACCGGATTGCTGCTTCTGTTCGTGAAAAAGCTCGCACTCACCCGCTGCGTCTGGCTGGTCTGATTGGCAACCGCACCTCTAAGCGCGACTTGATCGATAAGTATATCGAAGCTGTGCCGATGCCAGTGCTGGAAATTCTGCCACTAATTGAGGACATTCGTGTCTCTCGGGTTAAGGGCAAAACGATTTTTGAAATGGCAGAAACTGACCCTAGCCTGGAACCTGTTTGCCAATACTATCTCAACATTGCTGACCAAATTCTGGCACAGCCTGAGGGGGTTGTACCTCAAGATGCACCTGACCGGGAGTTGTTCTCTTTGCTGTCTGACTTCTACCTCAATCCTCAAACCCCAGCAGTGACTGAGGAAGAAGAATTAGACCTGATGATGGTGTAAGCAAAGGTTAGGAGGTTAGGAGGTTGTTCGCGTAGCGTGGCCAAAGGCCAAGGTTAGCAGGTTGAAAGAAAGGTTGAAGGTTGAAAGTTAGCAAGTTGAAAGAAAGGTTGAAAGTTAGCAGGTTGAAGGTTGAAAGTTAGCAAGTTGAAAGAAAGGTTGAAGGTTAGCAGGTTGAAAGTTAGCAGGTTGAAAGTTAGCAGCTTGAAGGTTAGCAGGTTGAAGGAAAAGTTGAAAGTTAGGAAGTTGTTCGCGTAGGGTGGCCGAAAGGCCAAGGTTGAAAGTTATAACAGTCAACCTTAACCCTTCAACAGTAAACAGTAAACCTGAAAACACTAAGCCTGAAAACCTTCAACAGTCAACCTTCAACCTTCAAGCCTGAAAACCTTCAACCTGCTAACCTTCAACCTAACCTTCAACCTAACCTTCAACCTTCAACCCTTCAACATTCAACCTTCAACATTCAACATTCAACCTTCAACCTTCAACCTTCAACCTTTAAAACCTTCAACCCTTCAACCTTTAAACCCTTAAAACCGACGAGAGAAACCAGGAGAGGAGAATTTTAAATGACTGTTGCTGAAACCCCTCAAGCCCTAGATTTTGAGTGCGAAACTGGGAATTACCATACCTTTTGTCCGATTAGCTGCGTGGCATGGCTTTACCAAAAGATTGAAGATAGCTTCTTTTTGGTGATTGGTACTAAGACTTGTGGCTATTTCCTCCAAAATGCGATGGGGGTGATGATTTTTGCTGAGCCACGCTATGCCATGGCGGAGTTGGAAGAAGGGGATATTTCCGCTAAGCTGAATGATTACGAGGAACTGAAGCGGTTGTGTTTGCAGATTAAACGCGATCGCAATCCTAGTGTGATTGTCTGGATTGGTACCTGCACTACGGAAATTATCAAGATGGATTTGGAAGGCTTGGCTCCCAAGCTGGAATCTGAGATTGGGATCCCGATTGTGGTGGCTCGTGCTAATGGCTTAGACTATGCTTTCACCCAGGGTGAAGATACTGTGTTGGCCGCTATGGCTCACAAGTGTCCGAAGGAAGCACCCCAGGTGGAAGAGGAGAAACAAGAGCGGAATGCGATCGCAAAACTCCTCAACTTTGGACGCCAGAAAGAAGAGGTGGCTGCGGAAGAGTCAGAGTATGCGGATCATCCACCCCTAGTGTTGTTTGGCTCCCTACCTGACCCGGTTGTGACTAACCTCACCCTAGAGTTGAAGAAGCAGGGGATTAAGGTGTCTGGTTGGTTGCCTGCTAAGCGTTACACGGAATTGCCAGTAATAGAAGAAGGTTACTATGTTGCTGGGGTGAATCCTTTCCTAAGCCGCACTGCGACTACTCTGATGCGCCGCCGCAAGTGTAAGTTAATTGGCGCACCTTTCCCCATTGGTCCGGATGGCACTCGGGCTTGGATTGAGAAAATGTGTTCTGTGTTTGGTATAGAACCAAAAGGCTTGGCAGAACGGGAAGCTAAAATTTGGGAAAGCTTGGAGGATTATATCCAGCTGTTGCGTGGTAAGTCTGTATTTTTCATGGGGGATAACTTACTGGAAGTTTCCTTAGCTCGTTTCCTGGTTCGTTGCGGTATGACTTGCCATGAAATCGGTATCCCTTACATGGATAAGCGTTATCAGAAAGCTGAGTTAGCTCTGTTAGAACAGACTTGCCACGAAATGGGTGTACCAACTCC
>NZ_JAAHIE010000204.1:0-11922 GCF_010671945.1 Moorena sp. SIO4E2 | reverse complement strand
AATTGATTCATCCAAGCTGTAATCTGATCGCGGCGAGTTTCAAAGGTAGAGGCAATCCAGATAAACCCAATTCCGACAAACAGCGCTACCACCCATTTATAAAATGGATAATCAAAGCTAAAAATCAGTAGTTGGTAGATCGCATTAATTAAAAATGTTCCAGTCCCAACATAAAGAAATGCTCTTACTTTCATCGCTAATCCAGCAAAAATTAGCACTACACTAATTCCCCCAGTTAATAACCCAAGCCATTGAGCAGTCCAAAAGGAAACTAAACAAATAATACTAGTCCCGATTAACCGGAGATTGTGACGTATTTGTTTTTGGGGGGGTTCACTTAGATAGGGATCGACTTGGGCAATATAGAGTAAGGATAAACTCAAGGGGAGAACATACCAAAGAGCAGCAGTTAAGTGTAGTTGTCCAAACCAACGGAGCAACATCCAGTCAATTACTACTACACTGATAAAGGTAAACCGAATTTGCTGATTAACAATAGCGAGAATAATATAGAAAGCTGCGATAATCACCAAACTAGCTAAATTACCGCTATAGGGATTTTCTGCAATGGCAATCAAGGGGATTAAGAAAGCAGCGATTTGCCAAGGACGTTTTGACCAACCCCAATTTTCCCAAGGTAGGAAATACAGAAAGTAAGCGACTAAGGATGCGATCGCACCTTTCCAAGGCACTAATGGTCCGGATAACAGACGCGCCACAGGGGTATTTATCCAATACAGCCGCATCCCCCATGCTTCAGCAAAACCTAAATAAACCCAGATTTCTCCAAGCTGGCGATTGGAGCGATTCCGTCCTTGAGAAATAGCATAGATAACTAAAAACGCGCCAGTACTAAATCCCAGCATCATCCCGGATTCAATCGACTCAGTTGTTGCTGCTATTAACAAACAACTACTCCATACCCAATGGAGATGGGAAATAACCTTTAGTTCTTTGGGGGTAAAATGTAGATATCCTTTCAGCCAAGGAGACAATACCCGATAGGCGTACATGATACTAGTCCCAAGCACTGCCATTATAATCAATCCATCCCCTTTTGCTCCTCCTCCTAACTGAGATAATTGATAAAATAACAGTTGATAGGCAGAAACCGATACCCCAAATAGCGCAAGGTAAATTAGAGGTTTAAATTCTGCAAGGCGACGCCCTACCCCAATGGCAATTGTTGCTAGGGCAAAAGAGTATAAACCAGTCCAATTGGTAAAGCTTCCCCAACTTAAGACCGGTCCTAAGCTACCGTATAGTAGGGGAATAATATGCCAGCTACTAGGTATTTTGTAGAGATTAGATCGGCGTCGCCACCAATCTCCTAAAAGTTGAGCAATTAGTCCTAATACTGTATTGGCAACGGCTAAATTGATCAGTGGATGGTCTAATAAGCCCAGGGCTTCTGTAGTTAACAGTTCCACACTCCAACCCATCCCATAAATAGCCCAGTTGGATGGATAAGGAAAACTGCGATACGCGATCGCTCCTAAGGTCACTGCATTTACAATGAGCATAAACCATGTTGGTGACCCAAACCCAATGTAGACTATCAGAGAATAACAAGTCAGCAGAATTAGCTGAAAAATAAACAGTGCGATCGCCCACCCATCCATTGCTTGTGCATACAGTTTTGGGAGGTTAGTTTGTTGAAGGTTAGTTTGTTGAAGGTTAGTTTGTTGAAGGTTAGTTTGTTGAAGGTTAGTTTGTTGAAGGTTGGCTTTTTGAAGGTTGGTTTGTTGATTTGAAGTTTTAAATTGTGATTGGTTATCCTGTATCTTGCTAACACGAAGTAACCAGCTTCGCGATAACCATAAGGTTAAAATAGCGATCGCTCCAACAACCCACCAATCTTGTCCGGACGGTTGGGGAAAGCTAGGGATGCCATCCCAAAGCAAGAATCCGATTAAGCTGATGCCGCATCCTACGGTAATTGCTGCTGATGTTAATTGCTTTAAATAGCGGGTGTTAACCAACATCAGTGCTGTAGCGGACGCTAAACTGATTAACCGCATTCCTGGTATTCCTAGGATCAGCAATTGGGATAAGATGACAGCAACTACACTCAACTGGATTACAAACTTGTCTTGAGGGGGTTGCCAACTGCGATAACCACGTGCTAATCCAGTCAGAGATAATGGAGTGATTAGCCACAACAGACCCCATGCTCTCAGGTAACTATCTGGGTTAATGTCGTAGGCACTATAGTTGACACACAATAATAGATAACTCAGACCAGCTAAACTTAAACCTAAGTGCCAAGCACTCTCTCGCCAGATCTTGACATAGTCAGAAGTAGCGGGCATCTTTAAACTCAAGCTCCATTCTGCTACCATCAGGGCTAATAAAATTGCTGAAAAGCCCCCTAGATGTAGGTTGGGAAAAAGATAGTTAATGGCACTGATAACGGTTGCGATCGCAGTACTGTGGGTTAGGTAGACCCTTAAGCGCAGATGAGGCTTAATCCCTAACCTATCCCGTCGCTGAGTCACAATCCCTAAAGTTATAGCAGAATTAATACCATTAATCGTGAGTAATAGGGGATTGGAAAAACACAGAGTAGTCAGATTAACTCCTATTCCTAGAGCAATGACTTCTGCAAATTCTGCCAGATCATGTTTTTTGCGCTGATATAACCAATCTGCTAACCCAACAATTAAAACCAGATAGGGAAACAGTACTAAACTCAACAATACATAGGGAGTTTCTTGGGAATGGGTTAACGTAGTTGCTGTTTCCAGTAGCCAGGTTTGTATTGATGGGGGAATCAATCGCCATGAAAGCCAAACCATCTGTAAACCAATGGCTAACATGGCGGCTAAATCGGAACGTCGCCAAAATTTTAGTAAACGATTGACAAATAACCAGACCCCCAGCCCACTGACAATCATGGCTTGCCAAGGAAACTCAGCTGCTACACAAACTAACCAACCCACCACCAGCAAGCTACCCCCTAACCAAATCATAGGGAGACGGGGAGACGGGGAGACCGGGAGAGATGGTGCCTGAGGCTTTTGGTATAGCCAGTAGAGAAACCAACCACACATCCCAATCGCTAACCCCAGTTGTTCAATATCGACACCTATGACAAAAATTGCTCTAAATAGCAGGATGCCGATGCCATAAACTAAGATGCGGAAGCCAGCAACATCAAAAATAATCGCTGAATTTTTCTTTCTGGATTCTATATATAAGGTAGCGATGGTGCTACCGATGCCCAAATAAACTGCTCCTATGGGAAATCCAGGGATACCCCAACCCCAGTTTAGGTAACTCAGACCTAAATAATTAATAATCGGTAAGGGGAATGATTGTTGTTGTCGTAATCGTAAAAATCCGTTCCCGTAGCCGCGACCTAAGAGTATCGAACTTAGTACTATCGCACTTAGTGCTACTGTCGCCACTGCTACCACTAGCCAATTTAAGGGATGACGCCACAAGCCAAAGCCATCCATTGCCCAAAAATTGACTGGGATCAGCAACAGACTGACAACTCGCAAGGTTTGGGCTGTTAACGGTAAATTCCCTTGTTTCGTTGTCCAAGCACTAATCCCCCAAAAGCTCAAGGTATAGGCCAGCAATACTCCATACTGTCCAGCAGCTGGGAAATTGTCCCATTGACTAGCAGCCAGTACCCCAGAGGATACCACCACCATAAACATACCCAGAAACAGCAACCAGCGGACACTGAATTCTGCTTGAAGGGATTGCCACATTTGAGCAATCCAGTTGGGTTTCTTAGGTTTGGGTGTCTCCGGTGCAAAGTCATTACTAGCTAAAGGTGACACTAGTTGAGGCGCTGGTTTCGCGACTGATAAAGCAGAAACCTTTGGAGTTACACTAGGTTCTGGTAAAGCACAGGTAAGATGTTCTCGACACAACCGTTTAACAAAGGTTTCCTGAAGCAAACCCAAACGTAACCAAGCATCTAATCCCTCTAAAAGAGCGGGATGGGATGCTTTAGTTTTAAATATGATGTCGATGCTAGTCTCAGAAAGTAAACCTAACTCTTGCCATAGGGCTAAAGCTTCTAACAGTTTAGACTGAGAAGTATTGGTCTTGAGGGCAATAGTGATAGAACCCTCCCGTGGCGATGACATAAGCAATATTCCTAGTTAAATAGGAATGCAAGGGGGGCTGATTTAGGATACAGGTAGTTACTATTGTCCACTAAAGAGCCGGAACCTTGCTAGATACCACATTCCACCCTGTCAACTGTCACAATAGAATCTTAAGGTTGGCAGTTATGACCCTATTAAGCCTTGATTATCAGCACTATTGCACGTCTTGATCAATAGTCGTTAACATAATGCTTCCTGATTAATTATTGCGATTACCCTATACTATTTACTTAGATGTAAAGAATTGTAAATGCTGCTCAATGGCTCAACCCCTCAACCTTTTAACCTTACCGAAATTGCTCAATAAATTATTATCTTTGCTCCCAGCATTAAGGCAGGAGATTTGGATTCTGGCAACCGGTCGATTGTTATTGCACATCGGTCAAGGGTTTACTTTAGTTTATGCCTCGATTTTTTTTGTTAATCAGATTGGTTTATCCGCCACCCAAGTTGGGATGGCTCTAGGGAGTTCTTCAATTTCTGGAGTATTAGGACGCTTGATTTCAGGGACTTTGGCTGATTCCAAGTTTTGGGGACGCAAGAAAACTTTGCTACTCTCGGCAGCTGTTTCTGCTCTAGCAAGTCTTTGTTTAGCGTTTACCTATAATTTCCCAACTCTGGTTATTGCTAACTTACTGATGGGTTTAGGGATTGGTCTATATTGGCCGCCTACTGAGGCAGTTGTCACCGATCTAACCACTCCTGTTCAGCGTAATGAAGCCTTTTCAGTTACTCGTTTAGCTGATAGCTTAGGACTAGGATTGGGAGTTATTGGGGCAGGGCAGTTAATTGCTGCTTCTGGCAGTTACCGTACTTTATTTGTGCTCAAAAGTATTTTTTATGTGATTTTCTTCGTTGTCATTTATTTAGCGATCGCAGAAACAAATAACGTTCAAGAGGTGCCTCAATCCCCTACCCAATCCTGGAAACAAGCACTAAGCGATCGCTTTTTGATGATTTGGTTACTAGGGAATACTCTCTTCACTACCTATGATGCTCAACTCAATAGCATTATGCCCCTCTATTTTGCCAATTTTGTTCCAGGAGGAGGAACAGAAACCGGATTAGCTCCAGAAACGATTAGTCTTATTTTCTTCTGGCATGTCGCCTTTGGTGCCATTTTTCAACTACCTGTTGCCCGCTTTCTAAACCAGTTTCAACGCACCAATGTTCTGATGGTTTCTTTACTACTGTGGTGTGGAGGATTTGTGTTAGTTTGGCTCACAGGAGTTGTTTATAAGTTGGCAGTTATTCCAGCACTTTGTGCTTTGTTACTATTAGCTTTTGCTAAGGTAATTTATCTCCCTTCTGCCTCTTCTTTGGTGGGGGATTTAGCTCCACAATCTTTGCGAGGAGTTTACTTTTCCCTTGAATCTCAGTGTTGGGCAGTAGGTTACTTTATTGGACCATCTTTAGGAGGTTGGGCATTGGATCAATCTCCAGAATTTACCAGTGGTTTTTGGTTAGTGACTGCTAGCAGTGTGGGCTTAGGTCTTGGGATTTTGTTCTATCTGGGCAAGAAGAGTCATGAGGTGATAGGTGTTAGGCATCAGGCTTGAGGCAAATGGTGTTATAGCAGAAGTCAGAAGTCAGAAGTCAGAAGTCAGAAGTAAAACTATTGCTATACTTAGCTTTGAGACTTTTGTCATGTCCTAACTGCCCTGGCGACTGCTATAAGTGTAATATTGCCTACTAATTGAGTATTCAAGCAGCATAATTAAGTGTTTATGCCTCAAAATAATTAAATTATGCTTTATTAATGAAGTTTAAAACTTTAATAGTGAAGCATTAAGCATCATATTGCTTGGGTTAGGATTAGGCTTGATGTCCTAAAACCCGACACCTATGACCTATGACCTAACACCTAACACCTATCATCTGTAAGCATTCAGCAGTCAGGCGTCAGCCGTCAGCTTATTTTATTCAAAGGTGCGCTCTTACCATTAAGAATTAAATTCGCCACGGGTCGCACCTAAAAGTACCGATTGCGCTACTTGAGGTGCTGCGTGAACAGTAGCGTGGCACAGGCTTATAACCTGTGACTTTCCTCATAAACTGTTCGCTTAGCGTGGCCTAAGGACAATGGCTGATAGCTGATAGCTGATAGCTGATAGCTTACTATCATCTTTATTTTCCCATCAAGAGGTCAGGTTTTCTGGCCTTATAATTGGAGGATAGCCAAAAGTAGATACTTTGCCAAAATCAAAGCATCTACCTTTGGAAAGAGTGTTGTTGTCTTCCCTGTTGAGAGAGTTGAACTGACCTTGCTAGCTTTGCTAAAAACCCTTATCGACATTATCAGGCATTGGTGGTCGGAGTTTACCCTCCAGACCAAGCTAATGGCAGCAGCCACTCTGGTTGTCTCATTGCTCATGAGTGGCTTGACCTTCTGGGCGGTGAATACGATTCAGCAGGATGCTAGGATGAACGACACTCGCTTTGGTCGTGATCTCGGTCTCTTGCTGGCTGCCAACGTTGAACCTCATGTTGCGGCAAATAATTTCGACGAACTAGCTCGCTTTTCCAGCCGCTTCTACACTAGCACCTCCAGTGTGCGTTACATTATCTATGCTGACGAGGATGGGGAAATAATCTTTGGTATTCCTTTCTCCGCAGCAGAAGTAAAGAATTCTTTAACCATTAAGCGTCGGATTGAGCTACCCGAGGGCTACGCCAAAAACTCTGATCAGCCCATGGCACGGCAGCACCTGACTCCTGATGGTCAAGTCACTGATGTGTTTGTTCCCTTAATTGACGAAAACAAATACTTAGGGGTTTTGGCTGTGGGCATTAACCCTAACCCTACGGTGGTGGTTTCTTCCAATTTAACAAGAAATGTTACCATTGCTGTGTTTATCTCGATCTGGGTGATGGTGATTTTAGGTGCAGTGGGGAACGCCTTGACTATCACTAAGCCCATTAAAGAACTACTAGTAGGGGTGAGAAATATTGCTGCTGGTAATTTCAAGCAGCGGATTGAGATGCCTTTGGGAGTAGAACTGAGGGAATTGGTGTCTAGCTTCAATGACATGGCAGAGCGTTTAGAACGCTATGAGGAGCAAAATATTGAAGAACTTACCGCAGAAAAAGCTAAGTTAGAGACTCTAGTTTCCACAATTGCCGATGGTGCTGTACTGATTGATACCAATTTTCAGGTAATGTTAGTCAACCCGACAGCACGGCGGATTTTTGGTTGGGAGGAGCAAGACATTGTCGGTAAAAATGTCCTATACCATCTCCCTGATGTGGTCACAATGGAACTAACACGACCGCTGTATCAAATGGCTACAGCGGATAAACAGACAGAAACAGAACGGGAATCCCGCGAAGGTGAAGAGTTTCGTATTACTCTGACCAAACCGGTCTCTCGCACCGTTCGCATTCTCCTAAGTAAGGTACTCAACCAATACCGGGAAAATATTAAGGGAATTGCTATCACTGTTCAGGATATCACCCGTGAGGTGGAGCTTAATCAGGCAAAAAGCAATTTCATCAGCAATGTTTCCCACGAACTCAGAACACCTCTATTTAACATTAAATCATTTATCGAAACCCTCCACGACTACGACGAAAAACTTAGCGAAGCTAAGCGCAAGGAGTTTCTTGACACGGCTAATCGGGAAACTGACCGACTAACCCGTCTAGTTAACGATGTCCTAGATTTATCACGGCTGGAATCTTGTCGAATTTATCAACTCGAACCCTTTGACATTGTTCGACCTATAGAGCAAACCCTGCGCACTTATCAGCTCAACGCTCGTGACCAAACTATTGAACTGGCTCAGGAGATTGAACCAGATTTACCACCAGTTATGGGTCACTACGATTTGTTGCTCCAAGTCTTGGCTAATTTAGTGGGCAACTCTTTGAAATTCACTGAGTCTGGTGGACGAGTGGTAATTCGTGCTTATCAATTAGAACCCGAACTCAATACCAAAGAAGGAAAAGACAGGGTGCGAATTGAAATCTCGGATACGGGAATTGGCATTGCTCCAGAAGACCAACAGGCGATTTTTGACCGATTTTTCCGGGTAGAAAACCGAGTTCATACCCTGGAAGGGACGGGATTGGGGCTTTCAATTGTCAGAAACATTATCGAAAGACATCATAGCCGAGTAAACTTAGTCAGTGAAGTGGGAGTTGGGACAACATTCTGGTTTGATTTAGAGGTGTGTGAAGAACAAAAAATTACGGTTAAAGAACATTTGCAAGTAGACACCTCACAGACCATACCAACCGACTCACCCGCTACTAGTAATCTGTCAATTTCGTAGCGCTTAGTACTATCATGTCTAGTCAATTAAATTTTGACGGAGTACTAGCTTGTAGGGTGGGCAAAAACAGTTTGTTTCTTTTGATTATTCTAAATAATATTACTTTGCCCACCCTACTTTAATTGGTATTTTTTTTACACGCAAGTCCCTTACCTCTTTTATTCAAAAGCACCTCAAGTAGCGTGCCCATAGCCCATAAGCTGATACGCGACACGCTGATAGCTGAATGCTTACGTCAATTCAATTTTGACGGAGTACTAGTTGACTTTAACTAGTGGCCATCAGGGCTAGCAAAAAGCTAGCAGCGATTAATACCAATAGACCTAGTAAGGCTGGGTTCCTTTGACCCCAAAGCCTGACGGATTCAAGTAAGCCACGCTGGGGATTATAAATCTGCTCAGGCTCTGAGGTACTTTCGGAACTATCCTCGTAAAGGGTACACTGCTTAGCATAGGGACGTTGGGGAAAGGTGCAGGTATCATCAGCATGATAGGTACAGGTTTCACACAAGGGGGTATTTCCTGTGGTTTGGTGTAAGGTAATCCCCGGATGACCATAGGCTTTAAGGATTGCTCCACAATGGGGACAGGTAATCACCTTGCTATTGATAGGTTGATGGCATTTGGGACAATTGATCATTAGTCATTAGTCATTTCTCAATAGTCATTTCTTAATCTTAACTGTCTTGCACATCCAGCTGATTTCCCTTCTTTGCCTCTTTAGCGTTTAACAAAACTCGCGGAATTCCCCACCCTCTTCCAGGGTGTTGAAGTTACCGTAAGTAGAGTGGAGCCTTTATGGTTGGTCGGCTATGGGAAAAAGGGTTAAAACTGTTTGATTAAGGCTCCACTCTACTAAGGCGCGCGTCTCTAGGATGGATAGCGAGACAGAAAATTTATTTTATCCCTTGACACCTTACTGTGAAATACATATAATATTAAGCATGGTCGAGTTTGAAGTTACCGTAAGAATAAAGAAGCCTTAATCACAAAGATTTAACCCTTTTATGCATAGCCGACTAACCATAAAGGCTTCTTTATTCTAAGGTTTCATCTCCAACAAGTTTGAGTGCAATGAAACATAAAGCCGTCAAAGTTAGAATTTATCCCACACAAGAGCAAATTCAAGTGTTAGCTCAGCATTTTGGATGCGCTCGTTGGTGGTGGAACTATGCTTTGAATCAGTGCATAGAAACCTACAAAGAAACTGGCAAGGGGCTAAAACAATCTGCACTCAACTCTATGTTGCCAAAGCTCAAAAAACAAAAAGAGACTGAATGGCTAAAAGATTGTTACTCTCAGGTTTTGCAATCCGTGAGTCTCAATCTTAGTCGTGCATATCAAAATTTCTTTGAGGGTAGGGCTGAATATCCTAGGTTCAAATCATATCATCATCGCCAATCAATTCAGTATCCCCAGAACGTAAAACAAGTTGGCAACTACTTGAAGTTCCCTGGAAGATTAGGCATTATCAAAGCAATAATCCATCGACCACTAGATGGAGAAATGAAAACTGTAACCGTTAGCAAGACTCCATCTGGAAAATATTATGCTTCTGTGTTAATGGAATATGAGCCGGATGATTTGCAGCCTTCCACAAAAGGAAATGTGATCGGAATTGATTTGGGTATTAAGGATTTTGCTATTACCTACGATGGCGAAAAAACTTCCAAGTTTGGGAATCCAAAGCACTTAGCCAAGTCCGAAAAGAAACTGACTAAAAAACAGCGTATCGCTGCCCGAAAGAAAAAAGGCAGCAATGGACGCAAAAAGGCCAGAAAGATTGTAGCCAAGGTATACGAACGGATTGGAAATGTCCGCCAAGACTACCTGCATAAACTATCTAGAAAGATAGTTGACAACAACCAAGTGGTGGTAGTCGAGAACCTAAATGTCAAGGGCATGGTATGCGCTACGCGCACGCTACGCGAACGTAACCATAAATTAGCTAAAGCAATATCTGATCTGGGTTGGGGAACCTTTGTAAACTTCCTGTCTTATAAGTGCGAAAAAGAAGGAAAGGTATTAGTTGAAATAAACCGATGGTTTCCTAGTTCCAAAACCTGCTCTAATTGTCATTACCGAATCAAGGAGTTGCCACTGGATGTCAGGGCTTGGACTTGTCCAAGTTGTGGAACTCACCACGACAGAGATGGTAATGCGGCAAAGAATATTAGAGCAGAAGGGATCAGAATGCTATCCTCCTCTGGGACGGGGGAGGTCAACGCCAGTGGAGAAGAAGTAAGACCAAGACGTGGACGCCCGTCCAAGTTAAGGCATTCTTCCGTGAAGCTGGAAGCCCCGACTTGGCCGTAGGCCACGCTTCGCGAACAACGAAGTAAGTCGGGGTAGTTCACTCATGTCCCCCTACTTAATTATTTGCCCCGGTATCCATGAGCCCCAACTGACCCAGGATTTTTTAGCAAGTTTGGATCTATCAAGTTCCTGGACTGAGAAAATCTTAATTTTTCCAGCTCAGGACTACCCAGCTTATTCAGCTATTCATATTTTAGAGTTCTTGCAACGTCACATTGGTTTGGTCAAGACTCCCATAGTCTTGATCGGTTTCAGTGCTGGGGTAGTGGGTGCGATCGCAGCAGCTTGGGGTTGGCAGCTACTGGGAGGTTCCATCCAAGCATTGATCGCTATTGATGGCTGGGGTGTGCCTCTGTATGGCAATTTTCCCATCCACCGGATTAGTCACGATTACTTTACCCACTGGAGTTCAGCGCTATTGGGGGCAGGGGAAGACAGTTTCTATGCAACACCCGCAATAGGCCATTTGGACTTGTGGCGTAGCCCTTGTCAGTGCCAAGGCTGGTGGGTTCAGGTGCCATTAGGTGAGCAACCCCCACATCGAACTTATCTAACTGCGGCTGAGTTTATTATCGAGTTATTAGCTAGATAGTAAAATTTGCTTCAGTATCACCAGGTTGAACTATTGTGGAAGATCACGAAAGAGTAACAATTGCTGAGTATCAAGCAACAGCAGAATCTTTCCGGGAAGGCACCTGGAATCATGATGTGTCTCAAAATCGCAACGCCTTGGTGGATGCTATGCCCCGCAATCCAGGCAAGATTCTGGATTAGGAGGTGGTCCTGGTAGAGACTTGGTTGTTTTTAAAGACCAAGGTCATCAAGTGATTGGTCTCGATGCTACACCAGCATTTGTGAAGATGGCGCAACAGGTTTCAGGATGCGAGGTTTGGCAGCAATCGTTTCTGAACCTCAAGCTGCCACCAAAGAGCTTTGATGGGATCTTTGCCAATGCATCCCTGATTCATATTCCCCGTGCTGCGATGGTTAGGGTACTTAAGGATTTAAAGCGATCGCTTGTTAGCAATGGTGCCATAGTTATGTCAATGATTCGTGGTGATCATGAGGGTTATAGTGTTCGTCCAACCGGCTATCGCTATGTTGTAGGTTGGGAATATCAAAGCTTGGCTCGCTGTGTTGAACAAGCAGGATTTGAGATTTTTGATCATTACTACCGCCCACCTGGTTTACCCTGTGAGCAGCAAT
>NZ_JAAHIE010000203.1:6042-11940 GCF_010671945.1 Moorena sp. SIO4E2 | reverse complement strand
TCTATTTTTAAGGCTTTTTGAAGTATTGTTTTTTGCTCTTGTGTCAGATAATTTTTTGCTGGCATATTTCCTATTATTGGGTTATTTATTAATTTTTATTATACCAATTTAAATGCCGAACAGCTTAGCACTGCAAAAAAAGGTTCAGCACTTCTGAATTCTTCTCCAAAACATTCAAAAGCATGGGGGAGGGCATGACACACGGGAAACCCTAATTTCCGAAGACGAAAAGTATTTAAAAAGGTTTTCATTTTAAAACGGATGCGTAGGGCGCTATCTTCGAGATTTTTGTAGTAAAAACCTAACCCGGCATCAACAAAAATTTTCCTAACACCAAGTTGAGTAGCTATTTCAATTTTCTTGGCAAAATAATCATACATTAAGTCGGTTGGGTCGTTGCCAAAATTAAAGTCATCAACTTCTCTGACGTTTTTTCCTTGAACGTAACAAATGATAACCCCAGCATCGAACTCGGATACCTGTTTATAAATTTCCTGATTGTCTTGGGAACCAGTTAAATTGATGATATTTGCTCCAACTTTTAAACATTCCCTAGCCACTTGAGGATAATAGGTTTCAATAGAAGTTAATACACCTTCTTGATGGAGGGCTTCCAGCACAGGCAAAATTTTACTTTGTTGCCTCACATCTTCTACTCTCTCAGAGGTTGTCTGAGCAGTCTCATTTGCTACATCAAAGCCCCCTAAATCCCCCAATTTTGGGGGACTTTTACCAGCAAATAAATTCTTTTTCCCCCCAGAATTGGGGGGATAGGGGGGCAAAATTCAGTATCAAACAACTTTTCAGATATCCTCTCAGCATGGGGCAAAGTAGATTCAGCACCAATATCTACAAAATCCGCTCCTTGGGCTGTTAACATTATGCCACGACGAATCGCTTGTTCTGAACTTAAACAGACACTTTCCCTGTACCAAGAATCACTAGAAAGATTAACTACTCCTAAGATAGCTTTTTGAGAATTAAAATTCAAATGTTTGTTGCCAATGGTAAATTCTTCAACTTTTACGTTTAAGGAATCCTTATACTGTTCATTAATTTCGTATAGATGTTCTATAGTAAGCATGTTTATCCTATTAAAAATGTTTTTATCTTCTCTTGATGCAGTCGCTCATGGGGGAAACCCCCAAGACCGCGCTGCATCGCTTGGTAATACTATAAACTCCAGCCGCCAGAAACTTCTACTACTTGTCCTGTGATGTAATCAGCCTCAGGACTGATAAAAAACCAAGCAGCATGGGCTATTTCTGACAATGTAGCAGGGCGTTTTGCTGGTAATTTAGGCATAGCATCCTGCCAATCATCATCGTATTCAAAGGAATTCTCTGCTATTCCTGGAGATACCACGTTGGCAGTAATCTTATCTGTAATTAGCTCTTTAGCAAGGGACTTAGTATAAATAATGATGCCAGTTTTAGCGATCATATAAGCTGTATTAGTACCACGGGCAGTGACATTATGGGCACTGGCAGCACCAATATTAACAATGCGACCCCAACCTGCGGACTTCAGGTAGGGAATTGCGGCTCCAGTGACATAAAAAGTAGTATTGAGGTTGGAATCAATTACAGAATGCCACTCTTCTACTGAGATTTGGCTAGTAGGTTTACTCAAATAGTTGCCCACATTATTAACAACTACCGATAAACCCCCTAGTTGTGCTGCTGCATTTTCTACCAACGACTTGGCTTGATCAGGTTTGGTGATATCTGCTTGTAGGGCGATCCCTTTTACTCCGTGAGTCGCTGCTTCCTGAGAAGCTTGCTTGGCTGCTTGTTCACTGCGGTTATAGTGAAATGCAACATCAAATCCCTTACTAGCTAAATCAATAGCGATCGCTTTTCCAATTCCCACTGCTGATCCGGTCACTAAAGCTTTTTTCAGCATTGTCTTTGTTCACCATTGTTTTTCAGTTTATACTGCTTGATTTACTCCATCAGCATTGTTTTTGTATTGGTTTTAAACCAAATCTATATACAAATCTATAGACTATCATTCATCGGCATTAGGTTAGGTTGCCTTGCCTTATTTTTTTCGGTTGTTATTATAGTCTATCAACCGGATTTGATATCCTAAAAATTAATACCGAGTAACTCCGTAAATATCTAACCTTTCGAGAAGTTGGGATACTTTCATTCCCCAGACTGGTTCTACCCAATCAGGAGCAATTTCGGCCAACGGCACTAACACAAAGGCTCTCTCTCTCATGCGTGGGTGAGGTATTGTTATATCAGGAGTATCTAGAATCAGGTTACCAAACAAGATTAAATCCAAATCTAAGGTTCTTGCTCCCCAATGTTCCACACGAACTCTACCAAACTTTTGCTCTGTTTCTAGCATAGTCTCTAGCAACTTTTGGGGACTTAGTTGTGTGTCCACTAGGGCGCAACCATTGATATAATCTGGTTGCACAGGTCCAATAGGTTTAGTTTTGTACCAACTGGAGCGGGTTTTGACAGTAATGCCTGGAGTTTGATCGAGTTCGATCAGAGCAGCTTCTAATGTGGCTTGAGAATCACCGAGGTTACTACCTAGTGCGATCGCGCTAAGGGTACTTTTCGTAGTTGATAATATTTCGGGATTAGATACCATACAGCTCCTCAAAGAAGAATTTGTGGCAAGCTAATCTTGTACAATATTTTATAATACCATAGAAACATTCAATAGCTCGACAAAAATTTTAAGATCCTATGACAGAGATTTTACCTGCTGATGATCAAGCGGCACGAAATAAAGCAGTTGATTTGCTCAAAAAGGGCGATGTAGTGGTTTTCTCAACCGATACTATTTATGGCATTGGAGCCAGCATTGCTAAGGAATCAGGTATTAAAAAGATCTTCGAGGTGAAATCGCGATCGCCAGATAAACCCCTGATCATTTATGTCGCCAGTTTTGAACAACTGCAACAAGTGACTCAAGAAATTCCTGAAAGTACCATCGAGTCACTCCGTAAAATTTGGCCGGGGGCAATGTCTGGCATCTTCCCCAAGACTGACATTGTGCCACCATTTGTGACATCAGGTAAAGACACAGTAGCAGTCCGAATCCCTAACCATCCCCTTTGTTTGGAATTGGTGCGTCAGGTTGGGGCTCCCCTAGCGGTAACCAGTGCTAACGTTTCAGGGATGGAGACTCAGAAAACAGCCCCTGAAGTAGCTGCACAATTGGGAGAGCGAGTTCCACTGGTTCTGGATGGAGGGCCAAACCCCGAACAACAACCTTCTACCCTGGTTGATTTTACAGGGTCACCGGCTCAGCTATTGCGCGAGGGTGCCTGGTCTTTCTCGAAACTCCGCCAAGCCATTCCTGATTTGCAACCTATCCCTGAAAGCTGAGATTTTTCTCAAGAAGCCGTCGCCAGCTTTGGAAATAATCCCGGTCTACTGAACAGTAGCGCAAATGGCGGCGCTGGTTTTGTATTCCGATTGCATTGCGTCCGTGTAGGATACGGTGGTTGTCAAACATCACCAGATCTCCTGGTTGTAGACCTTGTTTGAGGCAGTATTTCGGATGGGTATAGAGCTGCATTAGCTTTCTGTATGCGGCATAAAATGGCTCGATAATCTCCTCTGGTAAGTCCAAGGGAGCAGGAAATAAATTGCTAATCCGAACTTCCTTCAAATTACCACCACTATCGAGGCAAAAAACTGGACTGCTGAACCGCATATCAATGCGATTGCTATAATATTTTCGGAAGGGAACTTCGTAACGACAGAGTAGATCGAATGCCTCCCTATCTTCCTGACGCAGCACCTCTGCTATTTGGAAACCATCCACAAAGGTAGACTGACCGCTGCCATCGTTGTTTGCCATTAAACAGTGGAAGAAAATAATTCCAGGTGGTGCATATTGATAGGCATCATCTGTGTGGGGTATGAGGTTAATTTGGGAGTTAGCAACACTTTTCTGGCTTTCCTCTGGGTCTACAACAATCTCGAAAACACGCCCGTAATTGGTTTCCAATAAAGGACCAAAGGACTGAGCCAAAGATTCGAGTTCTCCCTTCTGAGTAGGCACGTTTCGCACAAAGCAAATCCCGTAATCTCTCAGGTGTTTTAGTAGTTGTAGCCGATGTTTATCCCCAGTTTGGACTTCTTCATAAGCAATCTGGGGCAGGTTAGTAACAATATTGCTATCCCAAAGAATAGGTCGATGCTGACGATGCTCTCTCTCGGTAGCAGAATAGCAGTGCTGTCGCAACCACTGAGCATCATAGATGCTTTTGTGACCGTCCGGTTTCCATACTATTTCCAGTGCGTTGCCACTATCCCAACGAACTGACAGGGGTTTTATATCTAAGGGAACATCAACGAGCCGAAAACGCTTTTCGCCATGTTTGGGATCCCCACAACCAGAGCAATAACAGTTATCCCGAAGCCAAATATAGTGAAAAGTACTTCGATGACCGTCGCCCCAATCAACGAACAGTTTTCTGTGGTCTTGTTGGACTTTGGAGATTTGATATTGTTGGGAAAGGTCAATCGCCAAGTTACTATAACTCATCGCTTTCTTCTTGCTACTACAAATCCATCATCCGAGTAAAACTTTTATCCCCACCATAGGTTGTACAAGCCTGTTGTAAGACCTCGCATAGACGTTCTGAAAACTCTAGAGAGGTTTTAAAGCTTTGATTGAGTTCATTAACTAAACAGGCATCCTTGTGAGCTAAGTTCAAGGTAAATGCTGGACCCGGATTCCCTTCTAATATAGAGGGAAGTAATTTTTCCGCGACCCAGCTACTACCCGAACCTGCTTGAATCATGTTTGTGAGTTGTTTGGGATCAATTCCTGCTTCTTGTCCTAAAGACAGCACTTCTCCCAGGGCTTTAGTATTGATGAAGCAAAGATAATTAATCAGCAATTTGGAAAGGATAGCATGGGAGAGTGGTCCTACATAATAAATTTGCGAACCAATGGCTTCTAATATGCCTTTGATTTTGTCAAACGTTGCTTCATTTCCCCCCACATACATTGACATTGTTCCTTTCTGAGCTGCTGGTGCGCCTCCAGAAACAGGGGCTGCAATGGAGTCAATTGTTTGCTCGGATGCCAAGGTAGAAATCTTGTTCATAATTTCTATGGAATTGGTTCCAGTATCGAGCCAAATCGTTCCAGGACGGGCATGGGCAATTACTCCAGCATCTCCCAACATCACAGATTCCAACTGCTTTGGCCCTGGCAGACTGGTCATGATCACATCCGCATCACTTGCTACCTCTGGGATGGAATTGCGCCAACTTGCTCCCGCTGCAATTAAAGCTTCAGCTTTTTCAGGTTGGATGTCGTACACCGCAACTTCAAAGCCTTTTTTTAGCAGATTGGCAACCATACCACTGCCCATATTACCCAGACCAATAAATCCAATTTGCATGGGAACTTTCTCCTATTTCAACTATCGATGAGGTGATTAACCTTCGTAGGCTTCATCAGCAATTTTCAAAGCATCATCAATGATGGCAAACCCTTCTTCAAGCTGCTCTTCATTAATACAAAGTGGGGGAGACATAAACACCCAATTCCAACGCATCAGACCGTGCAAACCAAGCTCTCGAAGACGGGCAGCCATTTTACCCATGACCACCATTTCGTGGGGTTTAGCATTCCAAGGAGCCAAAGGTTCCCTTGTTTCTCGGTTCTTGACGCACTCAATCAATCCATACAGTCCCAAACTACGGACATCCCCCACTGATGGATGTTTTGCCTTCATTTCCTGTAACTTTTCTGCCATGCGATCGCCCATAATCCGGCTGTTTTCCACCAGATTTTCTTCTTCATAAACCTTCATGGTCGCCAGGGCTGTAGCGCAACCAATGGGATTACCGCTGAATGTTAGCCCACAGACGAAGGGGTTGGTTTCAAAGTGGTCGGCGATATGCTGCC
>NZ_JAAHIE010000203.1:0-5314 GCF_010671945.1 Moorena sp. SIO4E2 | reverse complement strand
CGTTTGCCATCTTTATCCCAGAAGTAAACGCCCTCAGCACGATCCATAACGATGGGATTTTGGATGTTTTTCTGAGGTACCCAGGAAAAAAAGACGTGGTCGCGATGGGTTTTAACAATTTCTTGAGGGTTCATTACTTGAATCTTTCTATTTTGCAACACTTATCATTACCTATTGAAAAACGCCTAATAATTTATTGGGCGTAACTCCAACAAGTGGGCTTTAGGTTTTGAGTGCAGGGGAAGGTACACAAGGAATAAGTAACAAGTAATAAGTAATTAAGTGTGGATAAAATCAACTATTACCCATTACCTATTACCCATTACCTATTACCTATTACCTATTACCTATTACCTATTACCTATTACCTATTACCTGCCAACAGTGCTATAACTAGGCATTTGGACGGCGATAATGAAATAAGCCCCAGGTAAACAGACCTTTCTCAGCAGATTCAACCCATTGACATAAGCCATTCTTAGAAGATTCTAAAAATTCTGGGGTACATTTTTGGCTGAGTTCGTCGTAATGGGCAATTACCGAATCCCTCAATTTAGTGTAGTGAACCAGCAACTGATAGGATTTGTCGATCACGTTGATAGTCTCAAAACCCAGGCTTTCGGCTTTACTAGTATAGGAATGGAAAGAACCCAAACGCCCGTGATGGATATTAACCCGTTGGAGTGAATCCTTTAACACTCCATCTGGACAATCATCTGCTTGCAGAATATCCATAAACATTAACTGTCCCCCTGGTTTAAGCACCCGATAGGCTTCTTCTAGGACGCGATCTTGCCCGTCAGAGTGGAACAAGGCATCTTGAGACCAAACTAGGTCAAAGCTGGCATCGTCAAATGGAATGTCTTTAAAATTGCCGTACACAATGTCAATCAGATTGTCAAGACCCTGTTCACGATTGCGCCGCTCATTTTCCTGATTTTGCTCCTCGCTAATGTTGAGACAGGTGACATGACAGCCATATTTGCCAGCTAAATGCCGTGCGGCTGGCCCATATCCAGAACCCAGGTCAAGCACACGGAAATCGGGATTGAGGTTCTGTACTTGTGCCCCCATCCACTCAGTGGTTTTCGCCATCCCTTCAGCGATGGGGCGGTCTGGATCGTCCTCGTACATCCCTAAATTTAAGGTGTCGCTGCCAATGGCAATTTCATACAAATTACGAGCATTTTCACTGTTGTAATGTACTCTGGCGCGTTCTGTGGCTTGTTCAGAGTTTGCTGTTGTTGTGGTCATGATATGGATCTATAGCTGATGTTTTCAGAGTTTGATGTGCAGGAAATTCAGAGAAACTTTGGGTAAAGCCCCCGTTGGTCCCCCAATGCTGGGGGACTTTGAAAGATGGGGGGACTTGGGGGAGTTGAACTGTATTTCTGTGTATTTCTCCCCCAGAATTGGGGGTCGGGGGGCGAAATCACAGAAGTTGGTATTGGGATTCGAGGGCAAACTTGTCCCGATCTTGCTCGTAAATCGAATCGATGTGGGGATGAAGGCGACTTGACACTCCCCGCCCTGGAAGAGCGGGGATTCCCAGATCAACGAGCTGCCTTAAACCATCATGTCCTAATCTTTGACGCCGCCAAAAAGTAGGCAATACCTAAACCGGAAACCCGTCAAGACAAAGATTCTAGTTCAGTTCATGATAGACCCAGCGGGCAATTCTCGCGATCGCGTTTGGCTACTTACTAGGAGTGCCTTAAAAAGTCTGTTCCCTCCTTTTCACCTGGTTCCGGCGTGCCCCGCCGTACCGTTTGCATTCTCTAATTTCGCAAAGCTCAGGTTCACACACCAACGGTTAATTGATGGTTGGGTTTTTAAGGAGGACTTTCCCTTCCCTCCGGGCATTACTTCTTTTAGGTCTAGCAGTGGCGGGTCTCTCTCCCGGTTGCGCCAAGGCCAAAGGCCACGCTACGCGAACGGTTTTTCAGCCTGTACCCTATGTTCAAATCATACTCTAGCGCTATTAAAATGTCAACTTAAAAGCCGTCCTAGAAGGACGGGGTTTTAGACCCAAATTCTTTGATAACCGACTGACTTCATCTTGAACCTTTGCAATGGTATTAACTGTCGGTTCGCTGCTCAGCATTTTATCTATTAGTTCGGCAATGCAATGGATTTCCTCAAAACCAAATCCCCGGCTTGTGATTGCGGATGTTCCTACCCGGATACCGCTACAGACGGTAGGCTTCTGGGAATCGTAGGGAAGCAGGTTTTTGTTGACAGTAATCCTGACGCTAGCTAAGCGATCTTCGGCTTCTTTACCTGTGATACCTTTCTCAGTGAGATCGAGAAGCATCAGATGGTTATCAGTGCCGCCAGAAACCAGGCGAAATCCCCTTGACTTCAAATCTTCTGCTAATATCCTGGAATTTTCGAGGTTTTGACGTTGATAGGCAGCAAAGCTGTCAGACATGGCTTCTTTGAGCATCACAGCTTTTGCAGCGATCGCATGGACGTGAACAGCGCCTTGTACCCCAGGAAAGACTGCACTATCAATCTTGCGAGCAAATTCTGGTGCGGAATGTTCTCCCAGCAAGATCATGCCACTACGGGGTCCACGCATGGTTTTCTGAGTGCTGGTGGTGACGAAATGAGCATGGGGAACGGGAGAAGGATGTAATCCGGCTGCAACTAATCCTGAGATGTGGGCGATATCAGCCAATAAATAGGCTCCGACTTGATCAGCAATCTCCCGAAAGCGTTGGAAATCAATGATGCGGGGATAGGAACTCGCACCAGCAATAATTAGTTTGGGACGAATCTCTTGAGCTTGGGCGAGAATCTGATCGTAGTCCAGACGCTCTGTCTGTGGATCGACTTTATAAAAATGACAGTCATAGATTTTACCTGTCATGGTAAATTTCGCACCATGGCTCAGATGCCCCCCATGACCGAGATCCATCCCTAAGATGCGATCGCCCGGTTTAAGGACAGTCAGATAAACTGCATGATTAGCTTGAGACCCTGTGTAGGGTTCAAGATTGGCGTGAGCGGCTCCAAATAATTCCTTAGCACGGGAAATTGCTAAGTTTTCCAACTCGTCAATGTTCTCACAGCCGCTAAAGTAGCGACGACCTGGATATCCTTCAGCCACCTTATTGGTCAAAATCGAGCCAGTGGCTTCTAATACAGCGCGACTAACGAAGTTAGCTGACGCAATTAATTCAATATTGTCTTTTTGCCTTTGGTTTTCCCGCTCAATAATCGCAAAGACCTCTGGATCTACGGAATTTAAACCTAAACCATGGTTGTTCAGTTGCGTTTTGTCTTGGGAAACAGTCAATTTTTTTCTCCTTAAACTCTTCTTAATCTCGGATTTCCTCTGTTGACCAAAAATTTATCAATCCAATAACCTAGCAAGCGATACTTTTGCTTCAACTGACTATTGAAGCTTGCCGTTAATTTAGCGATCGCTGGTAATGGCTAGGAATTTTTTCGGTCAGATAGTTACAAATCAGGGAAACCGCTTTCTGGGACTTGGTTTGAACGCTTTTTGTTATTTCATTGTGGTGTTGTGAATTTAGATTGCCAGTGATTAGCTTAACACAAAAAAATCTGGTAATAGATCTTGTAGTAGTAGGTGGGAATTATCCTGTTGATGATCATAGAACATCATCAATCACTACGGTCAGCTGCTTCTACCCGATTGTCTCATGACATGAGCATGATCGAACAAGAGCATTACATTTCTTAGCAATATTAGCCACCTCTAAGAGCTCCGCTGGATGTTGCTTCTCCCGGATTTGCTGATGAAATGAGCATCATCTAAAAATAGTGTTAAATTTCTTAGATATCCCCCAGGAACCGCTATGGGGTGCGCGGAAGTTTGGCCAAAAGTGTGCAAGAGCCAATTTTTGGGTCAGATGGTAACCATTGTTTTGCCAACACCCCCTTTCTGGTTTGCGAGCACTACTATCATGCTTCAGCAATATCAATGGTTGACTTGTTAGCAAGCCCAAAATCAATATTACCAGCAATCTGACCGGTAAACTTCAAATAAAATCAAAAATTTATATTTATTTTATTTTGAGTTATTAATTTATTCTAGTGTTTTATAGTATAATGAGGTACACAAAATTTTTTCCATGTTCGCTGTTACATGTCCCCTATTCCCTAAAAACCGAAACTTTGTACCTCACCTAATTGAAAAATGCTATAACCCTCTTTTGTCACTCTCCGGCTTTTGTCACTCTCCGGGAAGCCAATCTACACAAGCCTTATCAGTCAATCAATACAAGCTATCCTATTAGAAAAACTTGGATACTGTATTTGTTGCTAGAAAAAAATCTGGCAATCGTTTGAACTACAAAAGTTATAGAATGCGCGAAAATACAAAAGTTTGCGGAGAGTGACAGAACAGAGATAATTAAGCATATCAAAAAATATAGCAGTTCTCAATTGGGTCAGAGATTTTCATCCTCAGTTAATGGCAATAGGGAGTAGGGAGTAGGGGTAACAAAATTGACGTTAGTTTTAATGGTGAAGCAGTTATCTCGCCCACCCTTACTCGATCGACTTCGGCTGTGGGGACTGTTGTTTTTTGTTGCTATTGCTCTTTCCGCCTACCAAGCTGGAATATTTCAACAAGACCTATTCAATCCCGGTGGATTTCCCTTACTCTGGCGATTTTTGCGGGCTAGTTGGCACCCAGAGATTAGTCCTGAGTTTTTGCGCCTGACCCTGAATGCCACTCTTACCACCCTCGCTTATGCCGCTTGCGGAACCTTTCTGAGTATCTTGCTGGGGATGGTAGGAGGAATTTTAACGTCACAAGTGTGGTGGTTGACCGTCTTTCCTCACTGGCCCATGCACCACAGTATTTGGCTAGCCATGCGGGGACTGCTGGCCTTTCCTAGAGCGATTCATGAGATGATATGGGGGATATTTTTCCTCAATATCTGGGGGTTAGATCCCCTAGTGGCCATAATTGCGATCGCTATTCCCTATGGTGCCATCGTTGCCAAGGTCTTTTCAGAAATTCTGGATGAAACCCCACGGGAACCGTTAATGGCCTTGCTCAATAGTGGCGTATCCCCCTTAACTGCACTTCTCTACAGTCTGATTCCCCAAGCCTTTTTCAATCTTCTTTCCTACAGTGTCTATCGCTTTGACTGTGCCATTCGCTCAGCAACAGTACTGGGGATTATTGGTGCTGGAGGATTAGGTGATCAGATGTTTCTGAGTTTACAGTCCCTGCGTTACGAGCAACTGTGGACATTTTTCTATGTTCTGGTCTGATTAAACGGCGCAGTCGATATCAGTAGTGCTATATTGCGCCGTCGGATTAATCTAAGGG
>NZ_JAAHIE010000202.1:0-11957 GCF_010671945.1 Moorena sp. SIO4E2 | reverse complement strand
ATAATTAATAGGAGTAGAGTGGGCATCCTGCCCGCCCGAAAATAATTAATAGGAGTAGAGTGGGCATCCTGCCCGCCCGAAAATAATTAATAGGAGTAGAGTGGGCATCCTGCCCGCCCGAAAATAATTAATAGGAGTAGAGTGGGCATCCTGCCCGCCCGAAAATAAGCATGAAACTGGCAAGATGCCAGTTCCACCAAGATGCCCATTCCACAGGTGCGACCCAAGGGCGATTTACTCGCCCATTGGAAAGCGCACCTACTCTTAAAATCATTCCATTATTCTTAAAATCATTCCATTATTAAGCAACGCCAGTTTTTTTTATACCCTTGGAGAAGATGCTATCTTTCTCTTTGAGAGCCAGCCTAAACCTAAAAGACTAAGTCCTATAACTGTCCCAGGTTCAGGTACACTTGCTGGTTCATCTTCAACCAGCCCAAAACTCGCTGTCTCTACAAATTCTCCATCTATCTCGAACACAGTAAAAAACTCTGGAAAACTCGGAGCCGGACCAGTAGCAGGGCTAAAACTAAAATCTTCTGTACTCCAACGTAATTGCTGGCCAGCTCCAGCTCCTTCGAAGATTAACCACACAGGCTCTGTAGTAGAATCGGCCTTGGTATAGGTTCTATTGTCGAAAAAAACTCAATCTTATCTACCGGATAACTTATCTCGATCACTGGAAAATCCGGTATAGAAGCAAAAAATTTCCTCCGGGTTTCATTGGCGTCATCATAGCTGAACTTACCAGAAAATTCTTCTGTTCCAAACTCATAGGTAATAGTAATAGCTTGGGCAGGATTAATTTCAATCACTGCTAGGCTTAAAGCCGCACCAGTAGTGATTATTGCTAATTTTTGGCAGATCCTTTGTCCCTTAAACATTAATTTAAACCTGTCTCTTATTTGTTGATATTACTGATTTTTCACTCATCTAATTAAGTCTATACCAAGGGTCATTATAGTTGACCAACATTACAGAAGCTTTACAGAAAATTTAATTAAAAATTATAAAATACCATTGTGGATAACGGTTGAGACTATAGCAATAGGGGTAGGGAGTAGGGAATAGGGAATAGGGAACAAAAAGGGGTTGATAAACTTTAAATTTCTTAACACAGTTAACAGAATTGATGTCCAAGTAGTTATTTTGAAACTTGTTGATAAATCCCAACCACATTCTGGTAAACTAATCCGTCAGCCTTCAGCCGTCAGCCTTCAGCCTTCAGCCTTCAGCCATTTGCTTAGCGTGGGCAATGCGCAATGCGCAATGGCAAAACGAGAGCATTTAATAGTTCGAGATTAATGAGAATTGAAAGTTTCGGTAAAAGCTGATAGCTGATACGCGACACGCTGATCGCTGGTATTTCAAGTAACAGTAAGGAGAAACTAATTAATACTAAACTCTAGCGTTTATCAGAGTTATCAGGTACATTAAATTTTATTATCCCTACTCCCTACTCCCTACTCCCTACTCCCTGTTCCCTTTGCTATATGATTGAATTTGCGTCTTTCAAAACTCAACTAGCTGCTTCAGCTCCCCGTTTGTTTGAGCTAATTGATAGTTTTAAGCAATCCAAGGTACTAGTGGTTGGTGATTTAACTCTTGATGAGTTTCTCACAGGTGAAGTGGAACGAATTTCACGAGAGGCTCCAGTATTAATAATACGTCATGAAACCACTCGTCAAACTCCTGGTGGTGGGGCAAATGCTGTTTATAATCTCGCTAAGCTGGGAGCAGAGGTAAAGGTAGCTGGGTTTTTGAGTAAGGATCCTCAAGGGCAAGTGCTGCGGACGATGTTTGAGGAGGTGGGGATTGATACGAGTACGATCGTGATTGATCCAGACCGACCAACTGTGACCAAAAGCCGGATTGCTGGTCATGCCCGTCAGTCGGTGACTCAGCAGATTGTGCGAATAGACCGCAAGTCGGATGAATTGCCAGACCGGGATAAGCAGTTAGAGTTGGCAGCACAAATACAACAGCATTTAGGTCAGGTGGATGCTGTGGTTTGTTCTGATTACGGAGATGGTGTATTTACACCACCAGTGATTGAAGCCGTTTTGTCTCACGACCGCACCATTGTAGATACTCAGAAGAATCTGGAGCGTTATCATGGCGCTAGAGTTTTTACTCCTAATCTGCCAGAAGCGGAGCGAGCAGTGGGGTATGGGATTAAGAGTTTTGAGGATTTGTTGAGAGCTGGTAGAGATTTGTTGGCACTGACTCAAGGGGAAGAAATTCTGATTACTCGTGGTGAACAGGGGATGAGTTTGTTTGCTCGTGATGGTAAGGTTGAGCATATCCCAGCGTTTAATCGCACCGATGTATTTGATGTAACTGGTGCTGGGGATACGGTGGTAGCAGCCCTGACCTTGAGCTTGTGTCTGGGGGCTTCCTACTGGGAAGCAGCGGTTTTGGGTAATTTAGCCGCTAGCATTGTGGTGCGTCAGTTTGGTACAGCAACTACTAGTCAGGATGAGATGAAAGAGGCTTTACAGGGATTGTTGGAGGTTGAAGCATAAACGTAAGCATATGCGCTACGCGCACGCGATCGCGTTCAGCCGTCAGCCCTCAGCTATCAGCCCTCAGCTATCAGCCCTCAGCTATCAGCCAAAGGCCTATGGCCAACGGCTGACCCCTAACTACTGTTCGCTTAGCCTGTGCGTAGGGCATATGGTTAGATGGGATTTTCCTCAGACTTTCAACTCTGATTCATCTCGAACTATTAGGTGCGACCCGTGGCGAATTTAATAATTAGATGCGGAAAGCGCACCTTTAAATTCTCCTGAGGTTTATTTTAAGCATTAGGCTGACAGCTGACAGCTGACGGCTGAATGCTTAAGTTTTTTCTTTCATCATTAGTTTTTACTTTCATCATTTAATCTTTTAGCTAACTTTACTGACTCTTCAAAATCAAATCCAGGAATGTTTGATTAACTATTGATAGTAGTTTTTTAGGTCAATCCTGATGAAATTAACTGACATTAGTGCTTCTTTAGTACTCCTGGGAGCGATCGCAGTTACTCCAGCTTATGGAGCCTCCGTATCATTCAGTCCGACTGGGTCACAATTAGACAAGGATGCCATCAATGACCTTCAAGTCAATGTTGATGACACCATTGATTTCTCTTTCGTGTTAGATACTAGCGGTCTCACCGCTAATTTACAATCATTAGACATTCTTGTACAACAAGATTCTACTGAGCTTGTTACTCTAGAAGGATTTAGGACAGATGCAGATCAAGCTGCCTTTTCAGAGTTTACATTCAGCCCAGTAGAAAACCCACCCTTGGGGATATCTACAGCACTTTTTCAACGTAGTGATTCAATTGGAGTTTCTCCAGACTCTATCCTAGAGATAGTTGGGACAACTGACCAAGTACTGCCTGGGTTTAAGAATGATGGATTGCCTGACTTAGTAGTTACCGTTACCTCGGCAATTGATGCTAATGGTATAGACGTAACCAGTCTATTTCAACCAGCTAGCCAAGGTCTTGATCTTCAGCCCGCCCCTGTTCCTGAAACCACATCAATTTTAGGTTTATTAGGATTAGCTGCTTTGGGGACTAGTTCATTATTAAAGAACTGTTCAAAACGGGTTTAATTGTTTCAGTAGTATTCATAGTTTCAGGTTTTGTGGATGTAAACATTTAGCTGTCAGCGGTCAGCCGTCAGTAGTCAGCCGTCAGTTTATTTTATTCAAAAGCTGTTCGGTGTAGCTTGGCCTAGGGCTAATGGCTGAACGCGATCGCGTGCGCGTAGCGCTTAAGCTGATAGCTGAACGCGATCGCGTGCGCGTAGCGCATTAGCTGATAGCTTACAATCACTCCCGACTCCCGACTCCCTCGGTGCGCTTACAGTCGTCGAATTAAATTCGCCACGGGTCGCACCGCTCCCGACTCCCTAGAATTAATTAGATGATGCTACGGATTTATTAGCAGCGTGAGCTTCTACCATCCGGGAAATATCAGGATTATAGAGTCGCAAATAATTCCAATAATTACCAAACACTGTTTTCACGTAACCTTTGGTTTCTCGAAAGGGGATTTTTTCAATAAAGGCGTCGGGGTCACTAAAACCGTATCTATTCACCCATTTGGAGACATTACCGGGACCAGCATTGTAACTGGCAACGGCTAATAAAGAGTTGTTACTGTTCTGTTGGTGGGTAAAGCTGAGATACCATGTCCCCAATTTAATGTTGTCATCAGGATTTTTAAGATTGTATTGTTTCAACTGGATTTTTTGGGCAACCCAACTACCTGTTCCTGGCATCACTTGCATTAAACCCATGGCACCAGCAACGGAACGGATTTCTGGTTCAAATCTAGACTCTTGGCGAATTAAGGCAGTTACTAGTAAGGGATTAAGCTGCCGTTGACCAGACCAGTTAAGAATTGAATTTTGGAAAGGGAAGGGAAATAGAGCATGCCAGTATTTTGGTTCGTCACGCAGTGCTGCCCATTCGGCTTTTTCTTGGGGAGTCTCTCGTCGTTTTAGGCTCCAGACTTGGTTAATGCCTTTGAGATTATCCCCAATCCCTAGGCGCAATACACCATCAGTAAATTGCTCCGAGACACTGAGTTCCTTGCGGTTTCCTAATTCCACTTGCCACAGAGCCCAAGCATCCTGATCTTGACCAAGTTGGTACAGTTCTTTTAGGGTTCCAGAACCGTCTTTTAGTAAGGGTCTAGCTTGGGGTCTGACAACTTTGGGCATTAAGTAGCGCACGGAGGTGAAGTCCCCTACATTCCAGCCTAAATAGTTGGCCGACCGCCATGCATAGTAGGATTCTGGATAACGAGCTAGTACATGTTCAAAGGCAGCTTTGGCATCATTAGGACGCCCGAGCTGACTTGCCCATCGACCTACCCAGAAGCCAGCTTGGGCAGCGATGTCACTATCAGGATTGTTGGTGGTAATCGGTTGCGCCCATTGCCATGCTTCTTGTAGCTGGCCTTTTGCTGCTTTTTTTTGAGCCATTTGCCAACGATAATTAGCCGCAGCATCAGAACTAGCATATTGGGTTAGTACCGACTTACGAGCTTGGCCAGCAGACACTTTGCTGTTGAGCTTTTCTAGGATTTTGGCTTTGTCGAGCAAGGCTTGAGGAGCTTCATCGGGATAATTCTGGATGACTTGATCCAGATAAGCTAAGGCTTCTGTTCGCTTAGAGATACTGGCAAGACGCCTTAAGGCTAATCCGGTTTCTTTGGCATTGGGATAGGCGCTGATTAACTGTTCATAAAAGATTTTGCCTTTGCTGGCTTTGGTATCTAAATGAAGTCCTCGACCTGCTCGGTAGAGATTGCGGGGAGTGCGGGGGGCTTGGGCGTAGGCTTTACCAGCTTTGCCATATTTCCAGGTTTCCCAGTAACCAGTGCCAATCATTTCCCAGTCTTCGGGGGTGAGTTGCTCAGGGTACTTGTCAACGATCCGGTCTCGGATCTCCTGCATTCCTAAGGCTTTAGGAGTGTGCTTGGCTAAGATTAATAGTAATGGGAGTTGGTTGGGATTGTTTTTGAGGCGCTGTCGGACAATTTCTAGAGTACGGGGATGGCTGGGATATTTTGCGATCGCATCGTCCCAGTACTTGGGATTAGATTTGCCTAGATGATAAAGGGCTTCTGCTGCAACTGCTTGGTTGGGGTACTTTTTCAGGATAGTTTGCCAAACTCCTGTAGCCGATTCCCTATCCCCCATGGCTTGGTAAGCTTGAGCACGTTTGAGGGCAACGTGGGATGCTAAAACCGGATAATCTGACTCAAGCCCTTCGAGATGCTTTAGGGCTTGTTCTGGCTGATTTTGTTGAATTAAATCCGATGCCAACAGATAACGGGCGCGATACTGTTCCCGAGACTTCGGACCTGAGGCAAAGGCATCTAGGTTAGTTGCTCGTTGTTGGGGTGGCAGAGAAACCAGCCGTGCTACAGCGGATTTGCCTGTTGACTCCGTTAACCCTTGGCTAGCAGTCTTGTTTTCCTCCTTTTCCTCTAGTTGATTTGCTACGGTGACACCTAAGAATACTGCTCCCAGGCACACTGATACCAATAACACTATGGCTCCAGCCAATAACCGAAATTGCTGTCTACGCTCTTTTAACATAAATCCTCACCCAACAAAGTTCAGCAGTTGAAAGTCTCTCAGCATATGACCCATAACCAGGGTAATCTGGTTTCCCTCTTGAGTTATGAACCATTATAAAAAGTTCTTGGCTACGAACCTGGAACCGAACTTAGTCAAAGTTGGTCAGATTTGGTCATAATTAACAGAGCACGAAGCCAGCAATAACTAGATAATTATAATAACTATTATGATAACTATATTTTTATCACCCTGATGAGGCACATTTTTCTTACCCTTAGCACGCTCTATTCCATATCTTAGAACTAGGTTACCTTTAAATTGTGACGATTTATGGTAAGATTGCCTATATTTTTGTTATTTCAGGAAACTGGCAAGATGCCAGTTCTACGCCTGATGCCAGTTTTACCAAGATACCTGTTCTACCTACCGGGTCAAACTGAACTTGAAAAGAAGTCATGGCTGACACCACCACAATTAATCAGATTCGATTCACCACTGCAGACCTAGATCTGTTAACAGACGACGGCCATAGATATGAAGTTATTGATGGAGACCTGCTTGTGACCAGATCCCCCCATTGGAATCACAACAAGGTGGTGGGAAGACTATATAGTGCCGTTGATTCCTGGTCTTTAAGTGATAAGGGTTATGGTGAAGCTGTTCTAGTTCCAGGTATTGTTTTTGACCAAGAAAATGCTGTGGAACCGGATGCTGTCTGGGTTTCCGACAAGAATCGCTTGCCAGAGATGCTTGATCAAGCAGGTCATTTAACCGAAGCGCCAGACCTGATCATAGAATCTTTATCACCAGGAAGTCAAAACGAGCGTCGTGACCGAGAAGTCAAACTGAAACTCTATTCAGTGCGCGGGGTTCGTGAATACTGGATTGTGGATTGGCGCACTACTAAAGTTGAGGTTTATCGACGAAAAAATGCCAAGCTTACCCTAGTCGAGACTCTGTTTCCTGGAGATATACTGCGATCGCATTTGCTTCCTGGTTTTGAGTTGCAGCTCCAGATTGTGTTTTTGTAACCATCCTAAACTACCCTATGCTATTTAATTATAGTTTATTTTGTCATTCTATAATACTATTTTTTTTAGCCAATACAGCTAAACTAAGGAATACTATTAATCCACCAATCAAAATACTCAGAGTAAACCAAGCCAAACCACCAGTTGGTTGGATAACTAATAAGGATCCAATAAATTGAGCTAGCAAAATAAAATAGAGAACATTAGTAATAAAATTTCGAGAGCGATTGCTAATGAAATATGCTCCTAGGGGAGCACCTAAAATAACCACAGGGATGCCAACTAACCAGTAGTGAAATTCTTGAATTCCAAAATCATGAAGAAAGAAAAGATGCCAAACAAATCCTACAATACTATTTCCCGCCATGAGGCAGACGCTTGTAGGAGTAGCAACTTTTTCTGACAGGCGATATCGAATTGTCACCACTGAAAAAGTTAAAATGTCAATTCCACTTCCCACAATTGAAACTACTATTCCCCCTAGGAAGCCCAAAAAAATAAAAAGTTTTCTTTCTCCTGATGAAAGAGGTGGAAGTTTCTCGACAACTGAGCGAGATCTGTTCATATTTAAATAAAAAAGAGCTATGCCAAAACTTAACCATAGAGAAACAAAGAACATTTTGGCATAGGGAGGGGAAATCAGAGGAGCAATATAGTAACTTCCTAAAATAACTCCGCCAACTCCTCCCCAACTACATAATAATAAATAGTTTTTTTGAATGGGTATTTTTCTCGTCAAAATCAGATAGGTGGCTGAGGTCATGCCAATACTTTGAATCGCCAAACTGAAATTACGCGCTACTTCTGGTTCAATCTGAAAAATTAGGGTCATAATGGGGAAAGCAACAGCCCCACCTCCCTCCGCTGTAGCACCAGCGATAAAAGAGGCAAACATCATGGTCACGGACATGAACCAATTTTGGATAAATAAATCCCATTGATTGGTATGTACCATATAGGTTAGCCAGACAGTAAAAATTGCTGCCATTGGAGCTATTTGATGGGATTTAAAATTTAGATTTTTCATAAATAAAATTGTGATTATTTTATTATCGATCTAGCAGTTTTAAATTGGGTGAGGTACAAATTATTTGGTTTTAGGGAACAGGGAAGACAGATAAGAAACCCACCCCTAAGGCCTCCCAGGAGGGGAAGAGGGAGCAGGGAAAAAATCCTGTGTACCTCAGCTGCGAGCCATGGCGAATTTAATTATTAATGGGTAAAGGGCACCTAATAGTTAGGAAAAACGTTGCCAACAAAGCCTTATTTACAGACATAAAAAAATTGATTTTAAACGTCGATTTTAAATATCCTTTAATCAATGATATCACAATTACCATCCCACTCTTTGGGACAAAATATTTTTTATTTATTGATTCAGTTAATGTCTTGATAATTAGTGTAGACTATTGTTCAGCAATATTTGCAATTAAGTCAGTTTCAAGTTCTGGTAGCTCTTCTTGTAATGACTCTTGAATAATCTGATTCAAACGAGAGTTAAATATGTCTAATACTTCTGAAGTATAAATGTATTTTAGCAATAAATCCATGACCTATTCCTACTTAATAATAAGGGGTTTACAACTGGCTAATTAGGTTCACATTTGACTAATTAATTGCTATTAATTGAAGCTTCTGGGATAAAGTATTATGCTTTTTGAGAGTCCTAAGAGCGTGTTTAATAATCCAACTTGTTTCCTTGGTTGGAGATTCTTTTCGCCACCGCAAACAGGTATTGATTACCCAATCTGGAGTAGATTTGCTGGCATCATTCAACCAGTTACCAACCGAACGCTGCACATAATTACTGGGGTCTGAACGAACAAATTCTAATATGGTCAAACCTGGATCGGGGTTTTTCTTCAAAGTCGGAATATGTTTACACCAAACGCCACGAGGACGAGTAGCTTCTACCGCACAGCGTCGAATATTGGGGTCTTCATCTTTCACCCACTCTGTTAGTAACTCGAAGCTATAAGCTAAATCATCCACAAGATAAGAGCGAAGGGCATCCCAAGCGCATTCTCTGACAGAGAAACTACCATCAGTGGCGAACCTACGCATTATTTCTAACCTCTCGGGTAAGGATAAAGTCTCGTCAGCGGCTATACTAAAAGCAGCCCAAGCTCTAACCATGTCAGAAGTATGACTAGCCAACCTTTCAAAAATTTCTGTTCGGTTTTCTTCTTCTTCTAGAGCCTGAAAGAGTATTGTGCCAATGCCTTTTAGTCGCTTGGTAATGCCTTGGTCTTGAAGTTTCAAGCTCTGATCATACAAGTGATCAATTTGTTCTTCCCAACCTATTTCTGTAAGACTAGTCCGAAGCAGAAAAGGCATATCAATGGCTAACCATTCGACGAGATTGACGGTCTCAATTTTTCCTTGATTGAGTGCCGATAAAACTTCATTAGGAATTTCAGAACGCTTCCTTGCTCCTTTTCTCGCTTTTAGCCTTTCAAGTTCAACTGTGTGCATAATAAACAGTTGCTTTTTTAATATCTTGCATCACAATAAAGTAGGGTGGGCAAAGTGCTATTATCTAGAATTATCAAAAAAAAATAAACTGTCTTTGCCCACCCTACAACCTTCCTATATCCAATAAGGTACAAATTGATCCCCCTAAATCCCCCTTAATAAGGGGGACTTTGAGGTTGAGGAGTGTACCTCATAACTGCGATAAACGCTATAAAGTAGGGTGGGCAAAGTGCTATTATCTAGAATTATCAAAAGAACCAAACGGTTTTTGCCCACCCGACAAGCTGACGGCTGACCGCTGAATGCTTAGAATAGAAAGTAGGGTGGGCAAAGTGCTATTATCTAGAATTATCAAAATAAATAAACGGTCTTTGCCCACCCTACAACCTTATCATTTTGATACCCGATGAATAATGCGATACACAATTAACCCAGCGATCACACCAACTACCACATGAAATAGCACAAACACGACACTGTAAGTCAAGCAAGGTGTAAAACCAGCGGTGGGGCAATCTAAGGATTGTTTAGGGTCTAGTTGGGCGATAATAGACTCTACCGGTTTACCAGCAGCTTGGGAAGAAATACCACTGACCGCTAAACCAATACCCACCGAGGCAATCCAACGTTCTAATCGTTTCTCTTGTTGTGCTTGTTCAGTCTCCACAATGCCTCGGATACTACCAAGCATCTGGTCAAATAATTGCTGACCCGGTTTGAGATAATTGAGGTTGACTTGAATCTGATTTTGAAACAGCTTGGTTCTTTGGTTGAGGAAGTATTCCAAAAACTCGATATTATCGTCTTTGAGACTATATTCGCGGATTTTTTCTAGCCAGTAGTCATAGTTGGCGGCATTGGTAGCGATCGCAGTGTTGTGATCCTCCATGTCTCGCAGATAACCAGCATAGTCAAAGGTCTTGGATGGCATCTCGGTCAGTTTTTGCTTCAGTTGCTCTAGCCGTGTTTCTCGCTCTGTTGGCAATTCCTTGAAGCGTTGAACGTCTTGTTCTAGTTGCCCATATAGCTCTCTAGTTTCGCGATAACACCAACGAGATTCATGATAAGCAAACAGGATTTTACTGCGACAGCACAATAGATTGAAAAATGACAAAGACGTCTTTTCAACCAGCTTTAAGGTTTCTGGGTGACGGTTTAAGCAGACCAGAAGGTGACATTGCTCCGTTGGTTTCTCCTTACCGTTGTCATAGGCAAAAATTGGGCTACCAAATAACTGCCCAAATGCGCTAAATTCAGGTTTTTGGTCGGTTCCCTGGAAAAAAGCATCCACACAGGCATCGGCTAACTTTCTATCTTCATCGGGACTGCCCACTGGTTCGCCATAGAGCACTAAGGTTTGTCCCAAAGAAGCTTGAATAGTGCTGGATAGGAGGCACCCTTGGGGATTTAACCGACTAAATTGACTGGCTGCAACGGTGACATTCTGGTAATAGAGGGTTAGGTCAAGGGCATAGGTGTCATGAATTTGTCGGGGATAGACCTCTACTGTTAGGGCAGAGCCTTCTATTTGCAATGGTGGCGTATAGGTTAAGCGACCATTCCCTGGGAGTAAGTCTACGTGATCGCTTGTGATCCCTGTTTGGCTTGGAGGGGATTGTAATTTTTCCGGTAAAGATTTCAGGTCTGGGATAGCTAGGGGTTCGCTGAGGTTAGCACAGTGTTGCCACAACTGATCCGCATCCTGTCGCAACTGTCCCAGTTCTTGGCTGAGGTCTTGCCAGAGATGGAAGGCATAAAGGGTGACGCTGGGGTTTTTGATTGGCAAGGCGGTGTCAGTCATCAGCCTTTGGGATTTTTGGGTTTTTCGGTTTCTTCAGTAGAACTCTTGCGGAGGGCATTAATCAGAGTTTCCTTTAAGTTTTTTTCCTCTTCGGCTTTAGTTTCATCAGTGGGGAAAGTGCCTCCAATTCCCTTCTTATCAATTGTTTTACTAGCAAGTAGAGCTATCAAAGCATTATTAATGTCTGAGTGAGAAGCACACCACCGAGAAATCCCATTGGCTAGCTGTTCCGTATCACTTGGTAATGAAGTAATTAATTCTTCTAGGTCCGTTCGTTCTGAGTCTTTAAACAACTCAGTTTTGGTATCCAGTAGTTGTTTAAAAGCAGATAAAAATAGATAATTTTCAGCTTTCATAGTCTTAACTCCTATTGACCAATCCCACAGAATGCAGCCCAATAAAATGGTGAATTAAAGGGTTTATCGCTGTTATCAAAATTGTGAAGCATAGCCTTACTTACGTATTTCTGAACAAAAGTCGCAGGCAAATTATCAATGTACTCCTCTAATTCTTCTTTGCTGCTATCCCGCAGCCAGAGTTGCCCTTAACCAAGCGCAACT